>JAKORQ010000257.1 GCA_029777755.1 Planctomycetota bacterium | reverse complement strand
TATGCTCAAGGCCCGCTTCACGAGACTCATCGTGCCCCTCCGAGCTGCTCCATGAACTGCCGCGCAAAGATCGGCCGAGCCGAGAGGAACAGATCCCGCACGTCCTGCTTCTGCTGCTCACTGAGCGGTTCAAATGATTGCGCCCATACCTGGATCTGGTATGAAGGCGCGCTCCAGTCTGGCTTGCCCATGTGTCGCACGCGCTTCATCAGCTTCCCTGCGGTGGATTTCGCCGGCGGCTCCACCCACTCGTTCAGCTCATTGATCAGGGAGAAACACAGGAACCCGTGTTCACTGAGGCGCGAGAGCTCAACCCTGCTGTACGTCTCTGCCTGTTCCGATTCAAGGTGGCGCAGATCAGCAACCGTCCAGCCGGCATTTCGATAGCACAGGGTCAGGTCGTGGTAGCCCGGGAACGGGAAATCCACCGCAAGGATCACCTTGAGGTCCCCCTTCTCATACAGCCACGATTGCGAGCTTTTCCCTTCAATCTCCGGCTGGGCGATGAACTTCTCCGCATCCTCCAGCCTTGTCCAGCCGGCCAGTTCATGCGGCATGGAAAACACTGCTGCGGCCGGCAGATGCGATACGCTCGAGCCCCAGATCCACCAGGCGACCCCGCCGTTGAGGGAGGCATTGGCAACCTGCCCGACGCCGATCAGCGCAAAGAAGCTCGCGAGGATCCACATGCCGCGCGAGGGACGCTGCACCTCGATCACCGACGGCGGCACCGCCACGGGTTCCGGGGTCTCCTCGATCACCTCACCGGACATGATCAGATTCTGGATGCGGCGGCGCTCCATCCACTCCCTGATGAGATTGATCAACTCATCGCAACTTATGACCAGCAGCATCGACACGCAAAACAGCACAACGCTCGCCCACTCATGGGCGGCGCCGGAGAGGATGTCGATGTCATGCTGCGCCTTAAGGTACGCGCCGCCGGCAATGCGAACCGTGTTTGACCACAGCACGAACAGTGTCCCGAACACCAGCAGCAGAGCAGTGACAGTCCATGGCCGCTGGCGCAGGAAGCTGAGGACCAGCGTGAATCCCATCACCGCCATCATCGAGTTGATCCCACTGCACGCCTCGGCCACCAGCAGGCGATGCCCCGGGATCTCCAGGACCGTTC
>JAKORQ010000256.1 GCA_029777755.1 Planctomycetota bacterium | reverse complement strand
TTGCGCTTTTCCTGGAGCTGCTGCTGCATGCCGCACAGTTCCTCGCCGCAGGCGATCGGCGGCTGGCCAACCGGGACCGGCGTCGTCGGGCATTCCTGCGGGCGAACCGGCAGGCCGTAGCCGTTGCGCAGTGTCCGGCGACGCGCCAGGATCTGGTCCAGCTCATCCAGCGTGCCGCGCACCGGCGGGTTGTTGGCGATGGCATCCTTGAGCATGGCCCATGAAACCTCGCTGGCGATCGCACTGTCGCGGGCCACCGGGAAGCCCAGGTTCTTGCCGGCCAGCACCGAACGTGCGAACACATCGCACATCACATCCAGCTTTTTGTCGTTGAACATCGCCGTCTTGCAACTGGTGGCGTGCACGCCGTGCAGCTCGATGGTGGCATTCTTGAAGTCATGCCGCATACGGGCAATCCCCTTGGTGCCGATGGCATCGACGTAGCAGTTGTGCGTGAGCGTGTGGGCCAGGTGGCCATACACAAACCCCTGCGTGATGTCGAATACCACGCCGTTCTTGAAGGTGCCATGCACCTGCACCCACCAGGGATCCTTGTAGTTCCACATGCGGATGCCCTGGGCGTGCCAGGTGTCGTACTCGCTGCCGGCGTACCAGCGGGCGACGTCGACGTAATGCATGCCGCAGTCGTGGAACGGCGGGCCTTCAGGCTCGTGACCTTCGCCGGGCATGTGGCCGGGGGTCATGTGGCAGACTCGGATGATCGCCAGGTCGCCGATCTCGCCTTCGCGGATGAAGTTGATGATGTCCTTGTGGTACCAGGCGTTGCGGTTGAAGAGGTTGACGGCCACCATCTTGCCGGAGGCCTCGATCAGCCGAACCAGTTCCCACTCCGTCTTCACGTCGGCCGCGATCGGCTTCTCGGCGATGACGTGGAAACCGGACGCCAGTGCCTTCCTGATCTGCTCCGGGCGGGCGTCGGCCAGGGTGAACAAACCGACGACGTCCAAGCTCTTGTCAGCAAAGACCTCTGCCTCGTCAGCAACAACCTTCGCCGTGGGGACCGTTCGCGCCGCCAGGGCACGGGTATCCGGGTTCATATCGCAGATGTAGCGAATGTCCCAGAGATCGCTGTGCTGCATGACCGAAACAAAGCCCCGACCCATCCGGCCGTAACCGATAACACCCACACGCAATTTGCGATTCATGGTGAGAGAAACCTCACAGACAGGACGTCAGGAATGACGCGTTAGTTCGCGCGATTCTGAAATTTCCATTCTCTGCCCAGTCGGCGGTGAACAGCTGCGACTCGGTAACACCGCCACATGCCCGAGAATTTTCGCACTCAGCAGGCGTCATTCTCTACAGGTGCAATTCAAAACGCAACGGTATAACTGCCCGTCTACAGCGGAGATGCGATCTTTTCAACGGACCTGCCTGTCTGATTCTCAATATTTTCATCCAGATTGTTTGATTAGCCGGGCTCTTCCATATAGCCTCATGTGAACAAGCTTCCGACTCCCGAGGGCCGGCGCCCAAGGCGATACGCCGGCCCTCGTTTTTCTCCCCACCTACTGGAAATGCAGGCTGCCGAAGTACTGCGGACAGTGAAAGTTCAGTTGCCGCCCGATGGGGACCCAACTGGCCCAGTGGGGATGGGAGCTGCCGTCAGCACACTTATATAGATTGCCCCGCCAGATGGCTCCCGTCCCCCGGGGCACCTGGGCGCCGATGGCCACATCAAAGAAGCTCCACGGGACGCTCATCTCCACCTGCCAGGCGACCACTTCGCGGATCTCCTGCACGATTGGCCCGGCCAGTGAATGAAAAACGCGGACCTGCCGCAGGAGAGACTCGGGAAGAACCACGTGCCCTTTACTCTG
>JAKORQ010000255.1 GCA_029777755.1 Planctomycetota bacterium | reverse complement strand
GGCCACCAGCAGCTTGCCCGGAAGGTTGGCATTGATCTGGCCGAGGATCATGTTGCGCACCGGCGAGGTGCTCGCCAGCGTCGGCAGTAGCAGGACGACAATCAGCAGCACTGCAAGCAGGATCAGCGGAATCTTCCACCACCATCCCCGTCGGCGCTTTCTCTGCGGCTTGCTCTCAGGCTCTTTATCGGGCTGATTGGGCAGGTTGTTCTGGTCGGTCATGTCGCAGCTCCCTGTTAGCCTTATAACAATCATAACAGCAGTGAGTGGCCGAGGGACCGGGATTGAGCGATATGCGCTACTGATGCCGCTCACCGCGCGTCCGTATTTGGCCTCAGCCGGCTTCACCGTGTAAATTGAGGTACCAGAACAAAGGAAAGGAAAAGAATGTCGTCTGACCAGAACAAGCCGTCCGAGACTCCCTCAACCCCTGCCCAGCAGCCTGCCGCCCCCTCGCCCGCCGCGGCTCCGCAGGGCCCTGCCACCATCACCTTTGATGACTTCGCCAAGATCGACCTGCGGGTTGCCACCGTTCTCGAGTGCGTTCCACACCCGAATGCCGACAAGCTGCTGGTACTCCAGATCGAGCTGGCCGGCGGCGAGCGCAGGCAGATCTGCGCTGGCCTGCGCGCCCACTACCAGCCCGAGCAGCTCGTGGGCAAGCAGATTATCGTTGTTGCCAATCTCGCTCCCCGGACCATGCGGGGGCAGGTTTCCAATGGAATGCTGCTGGCCGCCTCCGACCCGGAGACGGGCAAGGTCATCGTCGTCGGGCCGTCTGACAAGGTGGCGCCCGGCAGCAAGGTGAGCTGACAAGAAGGTTCGCTGCATGCTGAGGGAACTGCATATCTCCAATCTCGCGGTGATTGAGGATGTAAGGATCGAATTGGATCCCGCCCTCAACTGCTTCACCGGCGCCACCGGTGCTGGCAAGAGCCTGGTAATCGGCGCAATTGAGGTACTGTTGGGATTGCGTTCCCCCAGCGAAATGCTCCGGCCGTCGGCCGACGAAGGCCGCGTCTCCGGCCTGTTTGAGGTGCGGCACCCGGAGATGCTAAAGGCGATCGGCGAAGCGGCCGACATGGACCTGAGCGGCGAGGGTGGCGAGCTGCTGCTGACGCGACGATTGTTTGCCTCCGGCCGATCCAGCGTCAGCCTCAACGGCAACCCGATCACCCTCTCCATGCTCAAGAACGTGGCCGAGCTGCTCGTCGATGTGCATGGCCAGCATGACCACCAGTTCCTGCTCAAGCCCTCCAACCAGATCGACGTACTCGACCAGTTCGGCGATTTGCAGGCGCTGCGCGAGCGGTATTCACAGTGCTATCGCGAACTGTGCGAAAAGCGACGCCGGCTGGATGAACTGTCTTCCAGTGCCCAGCTTCGCGCCCAGCAACTGGATCTGTATACGTTCCAGGCCGACGAGATCGATCGTGCCGAGCTGGACCCGGCCGAGTATGCCGAACTACAGGCGCGGGCAAGCGTGCTGCGAAACCTCGAGAAGCTCAAGCG
>JAKORQ010000254.1 GCA_029777755.1 Planctomycetota bacterium | reverse complement strand
TGTGGTCATTTACCATCGGCAAACCTGTCCCGCCGATCGCACTCACAGGCGATCCGCATACCGCTTCGCAACCTGCCCGCGACGTGTATAACCGGGTGGCGCTGCGGCGGGCGACACTGGCGGACAAGCCGCAGGGCAGGGCGTCGGGATGGATACGCTCCAAGGCAAATGTTGTGCGGCTCGAGCTGTGGGGAGAGGATGGGCTGCTCTATGGAGTGTGCGAACGCTTCGCGTCACCCACACCAACCGGGGAACGCAGATTCACGCTCTATAGCAAGGGGATCCAGGAAGGCTCGCGCGTGAAATGGCGGATCATCCGCGAGGGGGCAGTACCGGTGACGATCGAGGCGGAGTTCGGCGAAACGGGCAAGATCCGCACGTATCGGCCGACCCAGGGCGGGGCGGCCATGTGCATCGATGTCGCCGTTCCCGATCCCAACCATCCCTCACTTGTCCCGGCCATGGCGCGGGCATGGCTTTGCCGCCGGCAGGGATATGCGGTGGAATACCTGATCTACGCGGCCATCGCAGCGCTGGTGATGATTGCCATCCGTGCGCGGCATCTCCCGGCTGCCGCGTGGATCGCCATAGCGCTGCTGGCGGCCATGGCGCTATCCCGTTTTGTCTTGTTCACCCTGATCGATGCCTCCGCCTGGCATGGGAATCAGCCCCGATATGTGTTCCCGGCGGTGCCGGTGCTGCTGGCCGGTTGCGTGCTGATCGTCAGTCTGGCGCTCAGCCAGATTGGTGTGTTGTTGGGGGCGATGCGCGCCTCACGGCAGGTGTCGAAATGAGGGAAATTTGCTGGTGCTTCGGCCGGAATTGCCCTGCTTGAGTCTGCCTTGGCTATCCCATAGCATACGCCGAAATGACGCCTGTGGTGGATCTTGAGCAGCAGCAATCAGGGCGGCCGCAGTGCGGCCGATTTCTGTATATCGCTGCGCTCCTGCTTACCGCATTCCTGCGAATGTGGTTGACGGCCGACGAAGATATCCGCGCGCGTCATGCGGCGTACGACGACCTGTGGTTCGTGAAGTCGGCAGAGGTGGCGTACTGGGGCGTCGAGACGCAAAATCACCTTTCGGCGATCCGTCCGCCTGCCTATCCATTGTGGCTGTGGATGAACCAGAATCTTGGCATCCCGCAGCGCATCGCAATTGATCTTGCATTTGTCTCGTCGGCACTGCTGCTGGTCTACGCCCTGAGGCATGTCGGCATGCCGCGGTTGTGGGCGTGGCTTACTTTCGTGGTGATCGCATTCTTGCCCGAGGCTTTCCGCGTATTTTCCCTGATTCTCAGCGACGCCTTTGCCGTGCCACTGATGACGGCCTTGTGTGGCTCGCTGATCATGTTGTTATGCACCGGCCGAACCATTCGCTGGGGCGTGGTGACTGGCATATTCGCGTCGCTGTTTGCCCTCAACCGTGGTGAAGGCGGGATGATGGCGCATGGGCTGCTGGCATGCCTCGCGGGGCTGCTTTTCCTGCGGGCGATGGCAAACCGACAGGGATTTCTGCCCTCGGTGTGGGGCGGCGTCAGGGTGGTGATCGTGCCCCTGGTCGTGATGCTCGCGGTGACGCACCTGGTGAAGTACGTCAATTACCGCGTCTATGGCGTGTACGCGACCAATGATCTGAGCGCCCCCGGCCACGCCAGCATGATGACGGCGCTGACCAGTATCGACGCCCCCGAAAAGATCGATTACGTGACCATCAGTCGTACCAGCCTCGCCATGGCATATGAGGTCAGCCCTTCTTTGCGGGAACTACAGACGTATTTGGATGGCCAGGTTGGGGACCGCTGGCACAAAGTGACTCGGCAACGGCGGGCGAGTCTTCCACCCGGCGAGATAATCTCCGGCTACAACCATTGGGCGCTGCGCGAGGCGGCGTATCGTGCGGGGAAGTACACTTCCATCGCGGATGCCGATGCGTTCTACGCCCAGATCGCAAGGGAGATCAGGCAGGCAATCGAGGACGGGAAGATTCCCGGCCGGCTGGTGATAAGCAGTTACCTCGATCCTGACTACGGGCGATGGATTCCACGGCTTCCCGCTTCCTTCCAGATGGTCTGGCAGCGCATCTGCCGGAACCATGAAGGCATAAATACGCTGGTGGATTCATCGGATGTGACGGCAAATGTGTCTGAAGCATTCGATCGCGTTGCACTGCGGCGCAAGGGTCTGGCTGGCAAGTCGATCGCGAAGTTCAGTGGAGAGTTGATCACCAACGGTGTCCGGCCGCGATCGTTGCACATCCTCAATGGCGCCGGGTCCCTGGCGCTGGCCAAGATCGACCTTGATTCCAGGCGAGTTCCTGATACATCGCCGCCGCAGTACGTTTCGCCATTTGAGGTTGAGATAAACGGGGCCAATCCATCGACGATGATCCAGTGGCGCGTGCAGATGCCGGAAAACAAGGTCTACTATTCGCGCCGACCGGTGCCGCAGCGCCAGCAGCAGTTTGGTTTTCCCGAGGCCGGTAAGAGTATCAGGGTCGATATCAAGTCGGCCGAGGTGCAACTGCCCGAACCGACGCTGCGACTGGGAATCCGGCGCTGGCTGGACAAAACGTACCGGACGGTATTGCCCGGCATCGTGTATACCGGCCTGGGAATATCGGCCGTGGCCCTGCTTCTGCGACGGAGGAAGGTGAATGGCCTTTGGCTCTGCTGCAGCCTGCTGCTGGCGGCTGCGGTATTGAGCCGACTGGGACTGTTCACCATCATCGACGCAACCGGCTGGCACGGGCATCAGCCGCGCTATACCTTCGCAGTTGTGCCGGCCATGCTTGGCGGCGCCATGCTGCTGATCCACGGCGGCGCGCGTGAGATCTTCAACGTTTTCCTCAAGAAAAAGCCCGACACGGACCCTGATCCCGCGGTAGCAGTATCGAACCATGCCTGAATCAGTTGCGACCAGACTGGAACGTCACGTCATCAAGCCCGGGCTGTGCATTGGCTGCGGGGCGTGTGTTGCCTGCTCCCGGGGCGGTGAGATGCGTTATACCGACACTGGGCCGGTGCCATCCTTTCCCGCCGGGGAGCAACTGCCGGAGTTGGCAATCGAAGCCTGCCCGGCATATCGGCTCAACTACCCTGACATGTACATGGTGCACTATGGCCGGCATCCGGAGAACTGGCTGACCGGGATAGCGCAAAAGGTGTGGACGGGCTATGCCGCGGACGAGTCGATCCGCCGGGCCGGGGCATCCGGCGGCGTCCTTACCCGCGTGCTCATCCACCTGCTGGAGACCGGCCGGGTGGACGGCGTGATCGCGGCAAGGCAGGGTGTGCCCACGCCGGCAGAGGCCCGCGCGGTCATATGTCATATGACAGCGGAAGTCCTGGAGTGTGCCCAGTCGGTTTACATCCCGGTCTCCATGCTCGACATCCTGCGGCAACTCGAGCCGGGGAAGCGCTATGCCATCACCTGTCTGCCGGAGCAGTCGGCCGCTTTGCGAAAACTGCAGGCAGGCGGGCATCCACAGGCGAACCAGATCAAGTACGTCGTTGGGCCGTATACCGGGACGGCGCTTTACCCGGCCGCGATACGGGCATTTTTGCGTTCCAAGGGGATCGGCGCTGACGACCCGATAACCTCGCTGAAGTGGCGGGCGGGTGAATGGCCTGGCTACCTGGAGATCAAGACGGGCTCGGGCAAAGTGGTTCGCACGAAAAAGGTCTATTACAACTTCCTCATCCCGTTCTATGTGACGCACGCGAGCCTGCAGAGCATGGATTTCGCCAACGAGTTTGCCGACCTGGCGGTGGGTGATGCCTGGTCGCCCAAGCTCGAGGCACAGGGCGGCGGGCATTCCGTCATCGTTACGCGGACCGCCGAGATGGAAGCGATCATCAGCGAG
Source organism: Planctomycetota bacterium (assembly GCA_029777755.1). GTDB lineage: Bacteria > Planctomycetota > Phycisphaerae > Tepidisphaerales > Tepidisphaeraceae > CAIQIQ01. The sequence goes on along the minus strand of JAKORQ010000254.1, from coordinate 3,353 downwards.
ATGCATGAGAGAATGCTGCTGGCGCTGCAGGAGGAGCAGCCACTTAAGGCCTCGGAGATGCATGGCCACATGCTGGACTTCAAGAAGCGAGGCGGGTATCTGCGCAATCGCTGGCGGCGCAAGACCGGTCGGGCTGCTCCCGATTACGGCTATCGGCCGGCCAATGTTCCAACGTCGCGCATCTTCGTCGAGATCGTCATCAGCGGTATCTTCGCGGTTGGCCGCACCGGTATTGCCCGCTGGATTGTCAGCCACATACCGGAGCGCATCATCGGGCCGTTGTTTGACAACCTGCGCAAGGGATGGAAGGCGGCCAGCAAGCCAACGAAGCGCAAGGGGCTATCTGATTTCCGTGTGGTTATTGGGGGGGAGAAGGCATGAGCGAATCACTGGAGCAGATGCTGTATGCCTATGCCCAGCGCCTCCTGCCAAGGATGCTGACGCAGGTCTGCCGCGACCCGGGATCGGTATGCTATGGCTGTTTTGACCGTAACTGGTGGCACTACAAGATTCGCGATTTTCCCTCGATCATCCTGCAGCAGGGCGGGTATGCCCTGTGGTGCGCGGCCGACATTGGTCTGTTGCCGGGCGAAGCGCGACAGATAGCCGCCGGCAGTTGCCGCTTCTGGAATGCGCGTGCAATCAGGAAGGGGGCATTCGAGGAGTACTACCCGTGGGAGCAGGGGTATCCGCCGCTGGCGTTTTCAGCGCTCGCCATCGCCAAGCTGGTGCATGCCGGCGCAGTGTCGGCTGACGCGGTCATGCCGGGATTGAAGGTGGCCGCGAGGCAACTGGTGCGGCGTTTTGAGGCGCAGGCGGCCAATCAGCAGGTAGCAGGTCTCGCGGCGGCCGCGTGGGTTGCGAAAGTCGCACCAGATCTGGTCCCAGGGGATGACCTTCAGCGCCTCAAGCGCGACACCCTGGCGCTACAGACGGATGAAGGTTGGTTTGTCGAGTACGGCGGACCTGACCTGGGCTATCTCGCGGTGACGATGGACTGCCTGTGGGATCTGTATGATGCCACGGGGGATGAGGATTACATCACCTCGGCCAGCCGGGCGATGCGGTTCATACAGCCGTTCACGCAACTGCCGTCGCGCGGTGCGGGCATGCACAATGCCCGCAACACCGACTACATCGTTCCCTACGGCATTGCCCGTTTCCTTGCCCATGGTGGGCAAGACGCCCAGATCGCCTCGTCGATCCTACAGCGCGCCTGGGGAACGCTGGCGTCGCCCGATCACTTTGCCCACGCGATCGACGATCGCTACTGGTGCCACTACATCGGCCATTCGCTGATCCGCAGCATCCCGCTGCTCAAGCAGATGGCGCAGGCTACAGTGCAGGTGAAGCATGGCTACTTCTCGCGGTCTGGGCATCTGCTGGCCGGCGCGGGCCAGACGGAACTGGCGATCAGCACCAAGAAGGGTGGTATATTCCAGGCATGGCATGAAGGTCGGACGCTGGCCGATTTCGGCTGGCGCGTGATGCACGATGGCCGGGAGTATGTGACTCACTGGTGGGGCGATGGCTGGTCCGCCAGGCAGTCGCCCAATGAAGTAGAGATCACCGGCCACGCCCCGAAGCACAAGGAGACGCTTGCCTCTCCATGGACGCACATGGCGCTGCGCATCATCAGCCTGGTCCTCGGCCGGCGGATAATCGCGCGGCTGAAGAACCGCATGATCTTCAAGCGCGAGGGAGGCCTCAGGTACTCTCGCCGGATCGCCTGGTCAGAGGGGCGAATCGAGGTAACCGATACCTTCTACGGCCTCAATGAGAATGAGACGCCGAGCCGTGCCCCGCGCTCCAGCGTGCGCCATGTTGCCAGTGCCGACAGCCATCATCACGAGGACCTGCGCCTGGTATGCGGATGGAAGAAGCAAGAGAAGATCAACAGGGACAAAGAGGCATTGAGCATTGTGACGGTCTATACGCCTGAAGTGGGTGCGGCACCATGAAGCTGATTATCCAGATTCCGTGTCTCAACGAGGAACAGACGCTGCCGGCGACGATAGCCGATCTGCCGCGCGAAGTTCCCGGGTTCGACTGCGTGGAGTATCTGGTCATCGATGATGGCAGCACCGATCGAACGGCCGAGCTTGCCAGGGAACTGGGTGTCCATCACGTGCTGCGCCTGGGGAGCAATCGCGGACTGGCGACAGCGTTCAAGATGGGCGTGGACTATGCCCTTTCGCAGGGGGCGGACGTGGTGGTGAATACCGATGGTGACAACCAATACTGCGGCGCTGATATACCCAAGTTGACCGAGCCGATCCTGCGCGGCGAGGCTGACCTGGTGGTCGGATGTCGGCCGATCATCGACCATCCCGAGTTTGGCATAGTCAAGAAAGCCCTTCAGATGCTGGGCAGCAGCGTGCTGCGGGTAATCTCCAAGACCACGGTGCGCGATGCCGCGTCCGGCTTCCGGGCATTCAGCCGCGAAGCCTGCCAGCGGATCTTCATCCACACGCGCTTCTCCTACTGCATGGAGACGCTAATCCAGGCCGGCAACAGCGGCCTGCGCGTGCACAGCGTGGACATTCGCGTAAATCCCAAGACCAGGGACTCGCGACTGTTCAAGAGCATTCGCCAGTACGTCTACAAGTCCGGCAGCACGATCCTCTCGATGTTTGTGCTGTATCGCCCGGGACGGTTTTTCTCGGTGCTCGGGACGATCACCCTGGCATTGGCCATGTTGCTGGGGCTGCGGTTCATCTACCTGGTCTACCTCGCCGAGCCGGACCCGGAGCGAACCTACATCCCGTCGCTGATCCTGCTCTCGATTGTGGGCATGACATCCGTGCTGCTCTATGCCCTGGGCATACTGGGGGAGATCTCCAAGTCGCAGCGGCGACTGGCCGAGGAGAACGTCTACCTGCAGCGCAAGATCCTCTACCGGGAGCATCAGCGTGGCTGCTGAAAAGCGCAGAATCAGCGTAGTCGAGAAGCTGTTGCGCTTCCTGCTGGCGGGGTTGCCCTCGTTTTTGTTTGCGCTTCCGCTGAATTACCTGCTGGTGGAATACGCGCAGATGAACAAGGCGATCGCCTATGGGATCGTGCTTCTGTGCCAGGTGGTAGTGAACTTTTTCGTCTGCTACTGGTTTGTCTTTGAGCGCACCAGCGATCGGCCACTGTTCCAGCAGTTCTGGCAGTTTGTGCTTGGGATCATGGCCTTCCGCTGCGGCGACTGGGCGGTATACAGCCTGGCGACGCGATATCTCCCGATCCACTACCTGATCATCCAGGTCACCAACGTGGTGATCTTCTCTCTGCTGAAATTCGCCTTCGCCAGGCGCGTGATGGAAGCCAGTTCGAGCCACGACGCGGCCGTTGTCAATAAGCAATGATCC
>JAKORQ010000253.1 GCA_029777755.1 Planctomycetota bacterium | reverse complement strand
GAAGTTGTTGCCGAGGCGGAAAACCCGGTGATGCTCTATTCGGTCGGCAAGGACAGCGCCTGCATGCTGCATTTGGCACGCAAGGCGTTCTATCCCTCGCCGCCGCCGTTCCCACTGCTGCACGTCGATACCACCTGGAAGTTCCAGGAGATGTACAAGCTGCGCGACCGGATGGCGAAAGAGAGCGGCATGGAGCTGCTGATCTATCACAACCCGGAAGCTGAAGAGCGCGGGATCAACCCGTTCGATCACGGCGCACTACACACCGACATGTGGAAGACCGAAGGGCTGAAGCAGGCGCTCGACAAGTGGGGCTTCGATGCGGCCTTTGGCGGCGCGCGCCGTGATGAGGAAAAGAGCCGCGCGAAGGAGCGGATCTTCTCGTTCCGCACCGCCAGCCATGGCTGGGATCCCAAGAACCAGCGGCCGGAGCTGTGGAACCTCTACAATTCGCGCAAGTCGAAGGGCGAGAGCATCCGGGTGTTCCCGATCTCGAACTGGACCGAGCTCGACGTGTGGCAGTACATCCACCTCAACGATATTCCCATCGTGCCGCTCTATTTCGCCGGTATGCGGCCCACGGTAGAGCGCGACGGCATGCTGCTGATGGTCGATGATGACCGGTTCCCGCTGCTGCCGGGCGAAGAGCCCGTGATGCGCTCGATCCGCTTCCGCACGCTGGGGTGCTACCCGCTGACCGGCGCGGTGGAGAGTGAGGCCAAGACCCTGCCTGAAGTGATCCAGGAAACGCTCCTGACCACCACATCGGAGCGTCAGGGCCGCGCCATCGACAAGGACGCCGGCGGCGCCGGCATGGAAGTCAAGAAGCAGCAGGGGTACTTCTGATGTCGGAGACCACCAACAACGATCCCGTCTATGTCACCGACTCGCTGATCGCCGAGGACATCGACGCCTATCTCGATACCCACCAGCACAAGACCATGCTGCGCTTCATCACCTGCGGGTCGGTGGATGACGGCAAGTCCACGCTGATTGGCCGCCTGCTCTATGACAGCAAGATGATCTTCGAAGATCAGCTGGACGCTCTCGAATCGGATTCGAAGAAGGTCGGCACGCAGGGGCAGGAAATCGACTTCGCGCTGCTGGTTGACGGGCTCGCTGCCGAGCGCGAGCAGGGGATCACCATCGACGTGGCCTACCGCTTCTTCAACACGGAGAAGCGCAAGTTCATCGTCGCGGATTGCCCCGGCCACGAGCAGTACACCCGCAACATGATCACCGGTGCCTCCACCGCTGACCTTGCGGTGATCCTGATCGATGCGCGCAAGGGCGTGCTGGTGCAAACGCGCCGCCACTCGTACCTTTGCCACCTGATCGGCATCAAGAATCTGGTGCTGGCGGTCAACAAGATGGATCTG
>JAKORQ010000024.1 GCA_029777755.1 Planctomycetota bacterium | reverse complement strand
CCGGTCTGTAGCCTCGGCCAGGCTGACCTGGATGCCCAGGTTGTCTAGGATCATCGGCGAGAGACGGCCAACACCGGTTACCAGGCTATCGAACAAAAAGCCCATATCCTGACCAGTGGCCTGCGCCGCGCGGCGCACCAGCATCATGGCGTCCGGCAGCTTGCTGGCAAAGTCGTCAGACACCAAAGACGCCGCCTTGTTGAAGGATTCCATCAGCTGGCGATTGGTGATGAGCCCGCCAGAGGCGGCTTGCAGCGCTAAGAGCATCTCATTGGAGCTCGTGCCAATGCGAGATGCCACTGTAGCAAAGCTTTGCTGTAGGCCGACCAACGGCTCGGCGGCGGCGGCCAGGGACGTGATGCCGGCGACAGCGCCGGTGGCGGCCGCGGTGATCGCTCCAATGCCGCCCAGGGCGAGCGCGCCGGCGGCCATCAGATTGCGCCCAACGCTGCTGGCGACGCTGCCGATTTTCCCGAGCGCCCCTTCAACCTTTCCGCGAGCTGCGGCCAGGTCACCGTCCAGCTTGTCGAGCGTGGCCCGGATCGGAATAAAGGCTTCACCTAATACCGTCACTGGTCTCTCTCCTGCCGATTGACGGACCTACGGCACCGGCCCCAGGTCCAGCTTTCGCCTTCTTCTTTCTGGCAATCTTCTCAAGATCAAGATTCGCCGTCATCTCCATAAACTCACTCCGGCGCTGCTCCAACTCCTCACCTTTGAGCGGCTTTGCAGGTTTTGCCGCAGTCAAGAGAACTCTGAGCGGCGGCAGGCGCTTTGCGCGAGTAAGCGCCGCGATCAGCCAGGCGAGCGTCAGTTCCTGCTCCAGTCGCTGCTCATCTTCCTTGCGCCGCTGCTCCTCCCGCCAAAGGTAGGCGTCGAGCATCATGTAAGTCTCGCGCGGCGTGAGATCCAGCCATTCCAGGACGCCGATGCCGGCGCGCAGCGCGTGTTTGCGGAGGGCCTCCATGTCGAGGCCCTCCGTTACGCGTTTGGGTCCGGCTCGGTCTCCTTGCCGTCGTAGCTGATGGCATCGGCCAGCGCCTCCAGCACCGGGACGGCACAGCCGGTAAAACCGACTTCGTCGAGCACCTTGAGGGCGTCATCGTTGCTCACAGGCTTGCCCCCGGCGCGGGCGTCCTGTCGGGCCGCTTCCATCCCGACCCGCAGCAGGGCCACAAGCTCCGTGTATCCACCGCCCGACTGGAAATCATTCAGGATCTGGATGATTCCCTTCCCGAGCTGCTGCTCAGCCGACAGGATGGCGCGGTTAGTGAAGAGCACCGTGATCTCGCGCTCGCCGGCCTGGATTACTCGCTCACCACGTGCGCCTCTCATGATCCAACCGGCTCCCACTCACCGTCGATGTCCAGCGAGACCGAAACCTCACACTCCCCCTGGTCGGGGAAGCTGCCGCTGATGGACGTTACCACTGCATCGGCCATTTCGACCGGATCGCCAAACTCCTGCTTAACGATCTTGATGAGCTTGCCCTGGCGATTGGCCTCCACAAGAGCCTGGTAGGCCTCATCGTCAGGAATGTAGAGCGCATCGAGAGAGACAGAGCTTTGGTACCGGCCGGGGATCACGCGGCGGGCGCGATGGTCCTTGCTCGACACGTCGATCGAGGCGGTCGTCTCGTCAACGGTGGCGGCACGCTGGCCGCCAACCACCTTGTATGCTGGCGCTTCAGGAGTGCCGATGTCTACCAGCAGCAGAAAATCAGCGCCGTTCATTCCGGGTTTATCGCTCATGTAATTACCTCCTGCACAGTAAGATTCAGGGTAAGTATTCGCCCGTAGGCGTCCTGTTCATCGGCCACAATCGGGCCGGTGACATCCGATATAAGCCAATGACAGCCGTCGATCTGGAGTGGCTGCCGGTGGAGCAGCGCTCGCACCCGCTCGGCGATCGCCTCCACCACCACCGCGCTGCCGTTCGCCTCCGCATAGCAGCGCACGTCCCTGATCACCGCCCGGCCGCGGGTGGTCTTGGTGTCCCAGGGCGTGTGAGCCACCTCGCCTGCGGTGACGATGTAGGGCAACACTGCATCTTTTGGCACCGGGTCAACGGTGAAGACGGCCGGCAGGCCTTTATAGGTTGCGAGCAGCCCGGACAGGGTCGGATCGCTCGCGAGCTTGTCGTAGAGTGCAGCAGTCAGGTTCATCGGCCACTCAACAACTTCACAATTTGCCGACCATTCTCGAACACGGCCGGCCTCAGGTACGGATGCGCCGGCGCTGTCCGGCTCCCGAACTCGATGTAAAAACCCAGGTGCCGCGTCGGTGTGCCGTCCTTGCGCCGCTTGCCGTGCGGCAGGCCAACCTTGATCACCACCGCCCGCTCCTCCTGCTCCACCACGTGCGTGATGGACTTCGACACGTACTTGCGGTGGCCCTCGCCCCAGTCCGGCTCCTGGTAGCTCAGGATGCGCTTCTTGGCGTCACTCTCCACGAATTTGCCGACAATCTCGGCGTTAGAGACCAGGTTGGCCAGGAGCCTCTTTTTGAACTCCTTATCGTTCCACTTGAGGCTCATGACCCTTCCTCCAGGCTCTGGCCCAGCTGGATCTCCATGCAGTCCACTTCCAGGTGCTCGCCTGCCAGAGACGGTTCCCTCACGCCCTGGACTTCGACCACGAGATCGCCGATCTGTAGCCAGTCTCCCCGGACAATGTCTTCTCCGGCTTGACAATAAAACACGTGGGTGATCTGCCGCTGCT
>JAKORQ010000252.1 GCA_029777755.1 Planctomycetota bacterium | reverse complement strand
GTGGCCGTAGGGGTTCTTGCTCACGATAAGTGTCCTTCCTTTTCCAGCGACGAATCAGGATTGTGGCCAGAGTCATGGGAGTGGTCAATCCTGTGATCAGCCTGCTTGAGATCGCAAGCAGGAATGTGTGAAGAAAAGAAAAACGCCGCGGGAAGCGACCGGGTGACCGACGGCACAACGCACGGCCGTTTATGGCTGCTTCCTTTCGGACCTGACCAGGTTCACGGCATTACGCTTGCATCGGACCCGGCCGCTTCTCGCGGCGTGGAGGGGTTAGTTTAGTGGCTGCGTGTGCATTTGCAACGAGCGAACACTCACGATTCCCAGCGACCCGAAAGCGAGCGCCACAGCGGTTCCACGTGAAGTAGAGCTGTTTCAAGTACCGCTGGCCGGCAGGACGATGAGCATCGCATGCCATCCGAGTAGGCGCCTGCTCAGCGAAGCATGCAAAGTCCATTGCCGCGACGCGACCGCCATCGCCGCTATCCATCCCCTGATGCCGCTGTACGCGTTAAGGATGAATGTGGAGAAAGTGATTATCGCAACTGCAGCAGCGCGGCGGCCGCCGCCAGGCGAACATCCTCGTCCTTATCCTCAAGTAGCTTGCCGAGCATGTCCTGTGCATCCATTCGGCCGATGGCGCCAAATGCCATCGCTGCCAGTTGCCGCTGGCGGGCATCGCGGCTCTTCATCCCCTCCATAGCTACACCGTATCCTTCGTCCGATCCCAGCATGCCCATGGCTCTGGCGGCCACCAGATTTACCTCCGGGTAGGCGGTGGTAAGCATGCCGCGGACGTGCTCTGTCACTCGCGGATTGCGAGGCGCCGCCAGCGCGAGCGCGGCGATCATCTGGTCGTCGGGATAGCGGCTGACTGTTGCGATCACCAGTGGCTCAAGTGCACTTTCATCACGCAGTCTCCACATCGCTTCGGCCGCCTGCAGGCGCACCACGGGATCGACATCGCGCATCTGGCGATTGAGGACGCGCGTGGCGGACGGCTCACCCAGCAGCCCAAGCAGCATGGCCGTGTTGGCGCGAACCCTGCGGTCGGCGTCCACCGCCAGTTGCTCCAGTGTACGGCTGAAGCGCGTGTCGCCCATGCGGTGCAGTGCGAAGATGGCCGCCGCCTGGACATTCTTGTCGCTGCTGTTCCTGGCTGACCTGATGGCATACGGGCGAATCTGGCCGATGCGCATCTCGCCGGCCGTCAAGAAGCACGCGAAACGCACGATGCTGGCGGGGTGCTCCACATTCGCCAGCACGATCTCCGTCATCAACTCAGGTGGCAGGTACTTGGCCGCCTCAATGGCGTGAGCGCGGATATACCCGGAGTTGGACCGTGACGATTCCTGGATCTGCGAGATGGCCCTGTTGATGAGTTCCGCCTTGGGCGCGACCATGCGTCGCTCGGGATACGCCGGCGGACGGGGAACTGGCCGGGTGAGCTTCGCCTGGTTGTCCTTTCGGCCGGCACTGCATCCGGCCAGGAGGCACAGCAGCAGGGCACAGGTCACGATAGTGCGCATCTTCATGTCGTCTCCGTTTCCCCTTGTGTCTCGCGTCTTCTCGCCAACCGGACAAAGATCATCGCCACGGCGATATTCATCGGCAAGGCCAATGAGATGATTCGCCAGTTATCCTGGTAAAACGCCGGCAGGGCCTTTATAGCCAGCCCAATAACACTCAGGAGAGCCATCAGGAGCGCGATGTTGGCGACCGTCTGTGCTACGCGCGGACACTTCAACTGCCCATCGCCATGCCTCTTGAGTGCCCAAGGCAGCAGTATCAGGCACGCCAGCGCGATCGGTGAGAGCTGAAGAAAGTTCTCGTTCGAGCGCACCGCCACGTGATCGGTGAAAAGCGTCATGAACGACAGGATCACGCCGGCCACACTGGCCAGTGCCAGCCAGAAGGTAAGCAGCAAATCGCGCCCGATCCGTGCAAATCGTCTCCTGCTGAATCTATCGCACGCCAGCAGCAAGGCTGCCATTAAGATCCCGACGAGAACGAACCAGTGGATCCAGCGTGGCGGCGTCTCGCGCACCGGGGGCAGCGTCCCTTCGGCATATGTGTGCTCGGAGGCGATGATCGGCCGGCCATCGACGGTCACGTGTCCAAGATGACGCATCATGTAGCGCGGCATGAACATTTCCTCCCACTCGCTGAGCTCACGATCACTGCGCTGGCCCAGCAGGTAGTCGGTGCCGATGAATAGCAGAGGATTCTCCGCCATTATCCGCAGTGTGTGGTGGCGATACGTTCGGCCGGTCAGACGCTCGCTGGTCTGCCGGCGTATTTCACCCCCGACCGCCAGGTCTAGTGCATCACGAACGCGCGTCGAGCAATTGTCGGTGTAATAGTTGTAGGTGTAGTAACGGTTTTCGGGTTTGGCATTGTTCCAGAGAAATGCCTTCAGGATGCGCGTCTTCCCCGGATCGATGTTAAGGGTCTGCATCCAGACGCTGCGCCCATGGGAGGCGTAGGCGTCCAGCATGGCCGGCGCATATTCGCCATCCATCCAGTAGCGCATGGTGCCACGTATGAAGCGGGGGATGAAATCGCCGCCGAAGGCGAAAATGCCATAGTTGAACGCCACATCCTGGTAGCGGCCTGGCTCAGAGGGATCATGTATCCAGATGGCGTTGTGGGAGAATCGCTCGAATATCGCACTTCCCGGCCCGAAGGTTACCAACTTTACCTGCGGTATATTCTCATCATTCGTCTCTTGAGCATGAGACTCACCCGCCTCTGTGAGCGTGGCAAGCAAGAGTGCTAATGTGAGTAAGCAAAGGCGCATCGCGGAGATCATTGCAGGCCCCGTCGGCTAACACAAGTGCGGCACGCGATCACCGTAGACGATGAAGCAGGCGTAACGTATCCTCCGGGCAGATGAAGGTTGCGCTGGTGATATTGAACGCCGAGCCCACGCGCGGCGGTGCAGAAAGATATACCTGCGACCTCGCCCGGGCTCTGTATGAGCGCGGTATGGAGGTCTACCTGTTGGCCACGCGCTTTGCCAGGAACGTGGAGCCCGCCAGGCAGGTGCGACTGGATGGAGCGGCCGGCAGCCGGATCGGACGCTACAAGGCATTTCTCGCTTCCCTCAGTAATCACCTGGCCGGCACGAGATACGATATTGTCCATGCCATGCTGCCGGTTAATGAGTGCGACATCTATCACCCGCATGCCGGCATCGAGGCGCACAACCTCGAACTGGGATACCTCAAGCACTCCGGCATGATCAGGCAGACATTCTCTCGCCTGGCTGCCCAGCTCAATGCCAAAAGGCGGACCTACGCCGCCGTCGAGCGCGCGTTGCTCGAGGAGAAACGCGCGGCGGTTCTCTGCCTCTCCAGCGCCATGCAGCAGATCGCCGAGAACCATTACGACCTTCGCGAACAGCAGAGCCGCGTCCTGCTGAACGGCGTGGATCTTGATCGCTTCGACCCGCAGAAATACGCACACAGCCGGGAGCGTGTCCGGCAGAACTTTGGCATCTCCAGCGGCGACGTGACGGCACTGCTGATGGCGAACAACTACCGCCTCAAGGGCCTCAAGCAGGCGATCATCGTGCTGGCGCGACTGGTAAAGTCGGGCCATGCAAACGCAAAGCTG
>JAKORQ010000251.1 GCA_029777755.1 Planctomycetota bacterium | reverse complement strand
GGTTCCATGACCTGCTCAGGCTCGGGTTCCGCTTCCGGTTCTTCCTCCGCGAACAGTGCCGGTGCCGGCTCCGGTTCCATGACCTGCTCAGGCTCGGGTTCCGCTTCCGGCTCTTCCTCCGCGAACAGTGCCGGTGCCGGCTCCGGTTCCATGACCTGCTCAGGCTCGGGTTCCGCTTCCGGTTCTTCCTCCGCGAACAGTGCCGGTGCCGGCTCCGGTTCCATGACCTGCTCAGGCTCGGGTTCCGCTTCCGGCTCTTCCTCCGCGAACAGTGCGGGTTCATCGGCAACAGACGGTGACGGAGCGCGAAGCACATCGAGCAGAATCGCGGCATCCGCATCCGCCAAGGGAACATCCCAAGCCGGATTTTGCAGATAGCTCACCAGTGCCTCGCCCAAGTGCGGATCGTCAGGGGCACCGAGGTAGCCGATCATCAGAATCGGCCATTCCTCCAGACAGGCCCGCTCCTCATCACTCAAAAGCCGATTGTGGCTCTGCAATGCCAGCAACCGCTCCTGATAGAGTAGGCAAACGTCCTGCAAGCCCAACAAATCCGCCGCGCCCGCCGCCAAAGCGATTCGCTCCACCTGACTGGCATAGCGAGCCAGCGCAGCAGCTTCGCCAGCCGGGCTATCCCCATCACCGGCCAGTGCCTCCAGAATATCGAGCACCGCGGCCACTTCGGCTTCCAGCGCCGCAGCTTGTTCTTCCGAAAAAACCATGTTTGCCAAGTTCCTCTCGCAGCCAGCAGGATAATCCGGAGATCACCGCGTCGCGGTGGACGGACGTCGCTAGGCCGGCAGGCGGAACACGCGCACCGAATCCAGCAGCCCCTGGGCGAATTCAGCCAGCCGGCTGGTCTGAACGTTCTGCTCCTGCAACTGCTGACTGGTTTGCCGGGTACTTTCCTGAATCTGCTCGGCACGACCCAGCAGATCGCTGCTGACCCGGGACTGATCCTGCGATCGGCTGGCAATCTGCTGCACGGCAGCCACCAGTTCAGCCGTAGTCTGCTGGGTGCGCTTCATCTGGTCACCGGCTTGCTCGGCCAACCGGCTACCATCGACCACCTGACTGATGGCGGCATTGATCGCGCTGACCGTATCGGCGGTCTCGATCTGAATATTGCTGACCAGGGTAGAGATCTGTGACGTGGCTTCGCGGGCATTCTCCGCCAACCGCTGCACCTCGTCGGCAACCACAGCAAAGCCGCGCCCCGCCTCACCGGCCGAAGCGGCGTGCATACTGGCATTCAGCGCCAGGATGTGCGTGCGCTCAGCGATGGTGTTAATCAGGTTGACCACGCCGGTGATTTCCTGCGAACGATCGCCTAGACGCTTGATACGCTTCTCGGTCTCGCGAATGGTGTCACGGGTGTTGTTGATACCGTCGACCGTACTGGTCACGGTCCGCAGCGCCGCCTGGGTCGTCTCGATAGCGGTTTCAGCGGCGGTATTACACGTCTGGGCCAATTGCGCGATGCCCTGCATGGCCTCAGCGGCGGCAGCCAGATCGACAGCCGTGCGATCCACCGATTGACGCTCGTTATCAGCCACGGCGATCACGTTTTCTGACTGCTTTTTGACCATGGCGGACGCGCTTGCCACCTTCTCGGAGATCTCGGTCACACCCCGTAACACCCGGGCGGTTTCCTCGGTCAGCAGGTTAAGGGCGTCGGCAACCGGACCGGTCACATCCTCGGTCACCGGCACCTTAATGGTCAGGTCACGCTGACTGAGCAGAGACACCGCCTGCAGCAGATTGATGATGGAATCGTTAAGCTGCTCGTTTTCCCGCTCGGCGGCCACCAGCGCCGCCACCCGATCGTTCAGCATCTGATCGAATGCGTGCCCCAGTTCCGAGAGCTCATCGGAACCGGTCAGACCGGTACGGGCAGCGTAATTCCCCTGCCCCACCTGCTGCACGGTTCCCATGATCGGTAGTGGCTCACAGAGGAGAGCAGGTTAAATTGTACTGATGCAAGAAGAGTTGGATGACGTTCTCATGCATGTGAAGGG
>JAKORQ010000250.1 GCA_029777755.1 Planctomycetota bacterium | reverse complement strand
TGGCCTCGACCAACCGCTTGCAAAGGTAAATCCTGATCTGAAGACTCTGCCGCAGACATTCAAGGAGGCTGGATACGAAACCATCTCGCTGGGCAAGATCTATCATCACCGCCAGGGAGATGACCCGCACGGCTGGAGCGAACAGCCGTGGGGCCCCAAAGGTGACTGGATTGGCCGGGGCATCGCAGGGAAGAAGGCGCGTGAACTGTACCAGCAGGAGTATGACTCGAAGGAGGACAAGTCGCGCATCATCGGGCCGCCGGTGGATCGCGCGGAAGTTCCCGACAACGGCCTGCCGGATGGGGTGATTGCCGACAAGGCGATCGAGGAGCTTAACCGCCTGAAGGACAGGCCATTTTTCCTCGCAGTTGGTTTTGCCAAGCCGCACCTGCCGTTTGCGGCGCCGGCCAAGTACTGGGACATGTACGACCGTGACAAGCTGGAACTATCCGACGTGACCGACTGGCCGACCGGCATGCCGAAGATTGCCGGGATGAACTGGGGAGAACTGAAGCAGTACTGGGGAATCCCCTGGGATGCGAGTGTCCTGCCGCGAGACTTGTCGCTTGAGTTGATCCACGGTTACCTGGCGTGCGTGTCATATGTCGATGCGCAGATCGGCCGGGTGCTGGATGAACTGGAGCGCCTGGACCTGGATGAGAACACGATCGTCGTGCTATGGGGCGACCATGGTTGGAAGCTCTCGGAGTACTCCGCCTGGTGCAAGCACTCCAATTTCGAGATCGATACGCGCAGCCCGCTGATTGTTCGCGCGCCGGGATATGAAGGGGGCAAGAAGCTCATGCAGCTTGTCGATTTCGTGGACATCTTTCCGACACTGACGGACCTGTGCGGAGTGCCGACGCCGGAAACCGTGGAAGGGACCAGCTTTGTGCCGGTACTCAGGGATCCATCGCGACAGTGGAAGCCGGCCGCGTTCAGCCAGTATCCAAGAGGCTCGCGTGAAGGAAATGCGATGGGTTACTCGATGCGCACTGATCGCTATCGCTACACCGAGTGGGTGAGGGATAGCCAGGTGATCGCACGAGAGCTTTACGACCTGAGTGAGTCACTGATCGAGCGCGAGAACATCGTCGACCGCCCGGAGAATGCCGAGCTGGTCAGGAAGCTTTCGGAGATGCGGCAGGCCGGATGGAAGGCGGCCAGGCCACAACTCTAGGCAGTAAGGAGACTGATCCCCATGTCCGCTCTTCATGTGTTGCGCGGAGCAACAGCAGTTCTGACGTATGCCGTTCCGGGTTTTCTGGCCGCGGCCGACTGGACGTGGAAGCTGCCGGCGAACGTCGAGGTATCGCAGGCGAAGGTGGAGATCTGCCCTTACCTGTACGGCAAGGAATGGGCGTATGCGCTGGAGATCGACGATGGCCCGAAGCTGGTGATCAATGTGGCGCAGCCTCTGCTGGCGAAGCAGCAGTTCACCGATGCGCCGCCTGGAGTAAGCGGAGGAAAGCCGATGCCGTTCGTCGGCGGTGTGGCGATCATGGTGCTGCGCGTTGGCGGCAATGGAACGCTGCTCTCATGGGATGACCTGCGCAAGCTGAATGAGCTGGGATGGGGCGTGATCAGCCACAGCTACTTCCACAAGGGGCGTACATGGGGCAATCCGCCGGAGATCCTGTCGGCCGAGCAGATTCGACATGATCTTTTCTGGAGCCAGTGGATCATCGCCAGCGAACTGGGAGAAGCCCCGACCCATTTCGTCTATCCGAATGGATACACGGACTACGCGCAGTACCTGGGTGAGTTTGGCATGTACAGCGGTACCCGCGTCGGGGGCAGCAGCGTGCGTTTCCCATATGCCCCCGAGGCGAAGCACCTGGATACCACGCGCAATTACCTGGATGGCGGCGTGTGGACGGAATCCGGCAAGGGTGAACCTATGTGGTCGTTTCCGAAGGAGCCCGGGCCGGCCGCCGGCGAGTTCATCATCGACTTCACACACGGCATCGGCGACCCGGGAACGGACAGCTACGCCCGCTGGGAACAGCGCCTGGGCAACATCGGCCAGATGTATGGTGCGGCGGGTAAGGACAATGTCTGGTGCGCTCCTTCAGGCGAGATCTTCAACTATGTGAATGCACGCATGAAGGCCAGGGTGTCGCTGGCGGACGGGCAGCTTTCCGTCAGCCTGTCGGATGAGATCCCCGGCTCGCCGCTGACGATAAAGCTGACTGGCATCAGCGGCGACCTCGGCGAGGTTCCTGCCGGTACCACCGTGTATCGCCAGGGAGATGTTGCCTGGGTCACCACGCCAACGATCGGCAAGCGGGGGGCCCGTATTCCCGGGCCGGCGGTAAAGCGCATATATGCGGGGAAGGTTGAAAGCGTATCGCTCCCCGAGCCGGCGAAGATCGCCGCCGTGCGGATCAAGCAGTTTGGAAAGCCTGCGGATGGGTACGAACTGAAGCTCTCGGCCGTCACGCCAGATGGCAATTCTGTCTCACTGGTGGATGATAGTGAAAAGAAGCTGCCGGCTCTGTGGGGCAACTGGCACCTGTTTGGCCCGGTCCCGCTGAGAGATGGTCTGCCGGCGCGCAGTATTGAGATCCATCCTGATCGCAGCCTTACCGACATGGAGATCTGGGTGGTGGACGAGAAGCAGTAGGTGAGACTCTAGATGAAGCTGGTGCGAGGTATCTGTGCCATGGCGGTTGCCGCGGTTTGTACAAGTGCGAGTTTGGCTGCCGCGGAGTGGAGTTGGCAATGGCCCGCGGGCGCAACGGGCGGCGCGGTTCCCCAGGTCGAGATCACGCCATACCTGTACGGAAAGCAGTGGGCCTACACGGTGGAGATCGATGATGCGCCCAAGCTCACGCACGATGTGGCGATGCCATTGCTCGCGAGGCAGCAGTTTACCGACGCGCCCCCGGGTGTGAGCGCTGGCCGGCTGATGCCGTTTGTGGGTGGTGCTGCGATCATCGTGTTGCGCGTGGGCGGCAATGAACATCATCTCTCATGGGATGATTGCCGGGCGCTCCGCGACGCCGGTTGGGGGATCATCAATCACAGCTACTTCCATCGGGGCCGACTGGGTGAGAACGGAGATAAACTGTCGCCGGAGGATATCCGCTTTGACCTGTTCTGGAGCCAGACGCTGATAGCGCATGAAGTGGGGGATGGCCGGGCGGCAACACACTTCGCCTATCCGTATGGAAACAGCGTCTATCAGAAGTACCTGGGGGAATTTGGCATGGTCAGCGGCAGTCGCACGGCCGGCAAGAGCATCCGGCATCCTTACAACGATGGCGCCATTCACCTGGACTATCCGCGCAACAACATCGATGAGAAGGCCTGGAGCGGCAGCAGGGGAAACAGTGAGGTGCTGTGGCAGTTTCCCGATGGCGATGGGCCGGCCGAGGGGCAGCTAGTGCTTGACTTTACCCATGCGATAGAGCCTCCGGGGACGCAGAACAACAAGCGGTGGGAGAAGCGGCTGGAGTTCATCGGCAGGACTTTTGGCGCTGCGGGGAAGGACAACGTCTGGTCGGCGTCCAACAACGAGATCTTCAGCTATGTGAAGGCCCGGCAGCAGGCGAATGTGGTGGTGGATGCTGAAGGAGTGCGGGTGTCGCTGCCGGATGGCGCGCCAGGGTCGCGACTGACGCTCAAGATTACGGGCATCGATCCAGGGGCCGATCTGCCGACGCCGGATGGGGCGCTGGTGTATCGCCAGGGGAACACGGTCTGGGTCACTACGCCAGTAATTGGTGAGGCCGGAGCCGCCATTCCGCAGCCGCGGGTGCGGCGGGTGTACAAGGGGCCGATGCAGTCGGTGCAGTTCGATCATCCGGTACAGGTGGCGGCGGTGCGGCTGCACCAGACCGGAGATCCGTCAGAAGGGTTTGTGCTGAGGGTTGATGCACAATTGGCGGACGGCTCAAGCAGGTCGCTGTTGCCGGAGATGGTTGATCTACGCTGGGGAAATGGGGTGTGGCGGCTGTACGGGCCGGTGCCCAACGCACCGGCGGTGACGGCGACGGCCGTGGAGGTCAACCACGATCAATGCTTCAGGGAGATGGAAATCTGGGCGCTCGATACCGGCATGTAAGAATCGCATGTGGCGCCGCTCCAGTTGATGCAGAGCAGCTCCAGCCGCAGCCGACCTGAACTCTCTCCAAACGGTGCAAAAAAGGTTTGAAACGCCGGCCTAATTTGTGAAGATTCTTAAGAAAGTCGCTGTTTTGGTAAGCATAGGAGGATGAAGGCCATACGCGGTGGCGCTGGCACGGGAGAAGGAGAGGCGTATGAAACGGGCGATATACAGTCTTGGTCTGTGTGCGGGACTGGCTGTGACGAGCGTATCACTGGCGGCCGAGTCTGTAGTTCGTAAGGTTGCGGAAACCTTCGACGACTCGACCTGGAGGGCATCACAGTACAACCGGGCCACGGGCACGTCGGCTTCGGATACGCAAAAGGCGCCTGATGCCAGGTCATCAGGCAGCCAGAGGTGGGACATCAAGTTCTCCGGCAAGGGTTTTGAGTGGTACACCATCGAGCCCAAGGAACAGCTCTGGATCCCCGGCAATGCAAAGAGCGTCACGCTGCGGGCGAAGATGAGCGATAGCCGCTGCGCGCTGAGGCTGACGTTCGTCGATGGATGGGGCAGGGAGCGCTCCGATGGCAAGGGACACGAGATTGACCTAAAACCGGCGGCCGATGGCCAGTGGGGGACACTCACCGCGAAGATCCCGGATGAATGGGTTCGCCCGATCCGCCTGGTCGGGATAAACACACACAACTGGGACACCCAGAATACCGCCAGCACGCTGCAGCTATGGCTGGATGACCTGGAGATCGAGACGGACCTCAGCGATGTGGATCTGAGAACTGGCGTGTTGAAGAGCTGGAAGCCCGAGCCGAACCCGGCCGACCCGGCCAAGGCATTCAAGGAGCCGCCGGCCACTCCGCTGTTGCTCACCAGCATCGCCGCCTCGCGCGACTTCAACGTATTCGCGGGTGTTCAGCCGCGCTTCAGGGTGAGCATCCGTTCATGGCTTCCCGAGCCGGTGACCGGCGAGATCCAGTGGAAGCTGTTGGACAGTTCATCGGGGCAGTTGGCCAGCGGCAGCACGCCAGTGCGCGTGGAGGATGTCCAGAGCATTGAGGTAGCGCCTGAAATCAATCGATACGGGCTGTATGGCATCGAGCTGTCGGGCACGCTCAGCGATGGAACAACGCTCGCGAAGTCAGAGCCGCTGGCATACATCCCCAAGCCGATCGAGCTGTCGGAAGAAGAGAAGGACAAGTCACCGTATGGACTGAATGTCCACTCCGGGCGGGCGCAGATGGTGAGTACGTTCCGCAGCGCGGGGATCACCTGGTTCCGCGACTATGCCTTTGGCATGGACACGATGATGGCGGCCAAGGGGCCTGACCGCAGCTATTCCGGCTGGCCCTGGTACCCGCAGATCGTGAGGACATTTGAGGAGAACGGCGCACGCGTGCTGGCATGTCTGCGCAGGGGAATCAAGCCTCCTCGGGAGGATGGCACGATCGGCCCGGATGCCGAGTGGCGAAGGGAGATGGCCAGCATCGTCATGGCGTTCCCGTACGTTCGGCACTACGAGCTGGACAACGAGTATGACCTGGGGAATCACGGCGATTCCTCCAAGGAGATTCCCATCGGTTGGGCGAACTATCGCGCATATCACAAGGTGTTTGGCGATATCGTCGAGCTGTTTGGCGCGGGCAACTATGTGGCGGTGGAGAATGGCCGGGCCGGCGTGTATCCGCGGCGCGTGACAGCCTGCGTGGAGAGCGGCGATTTCGACAAGATCCAGGTTGTCAACAGCCACCACTACACCGGTGTTGATGCGCCGGAAGTGAACGTGGCGAACCACAACGTCGGCGTCAACAGCGACGAGGAGATGATGCTCTTCTTCGACCAGTTGCGCTACGCCAAGCGCGGCGGCCGTGCCGACGGCACGCCGCGAGAGCACTGGCTTACCGAGTTCGGCTGGGACACGCTGGCCGGGCAGGTGGTGACGCCATATCAGCAGGCTATCTACCTTTCGCGCGGCTACATGATGGCGATGGCTGCGGGCTGCGAGAAGGCGTTCTGGTTCTTTGACCTGGATGCGGAAAAGCCGGTGCAGTTCTTCGATGGCTGTGGGCTGGTTACCCACCAGCAGCTTCCCAAGCTGTCGTTGTGTGCATATGCGGGGCTGACGCAGATACTGCCGAGGCCGGAGTTTGTCGGCATGATCAGCGCCGGCGAGGGAACGTGGGGATATCTGTTCCGCAATGACGGCCAGCTCGTGGCTTCGCTGTTCACGATCGATGCCGAGAAGGGGCCGAGCATCGATTTCGGCTCGGCCAAGCTGTACGACTACCTTGCCAATCCGATCGAAGGTAGCAATGTCACGCTGACGACCGCGCCGGTCTTCGCGGTTGGGGTGTCGAAGGACAGCCTGTGGTTCAAGCAGTCTGCGTACATGCTTCATACTCCATACCTGGTTGGCGCGTGTGCCGGTGATGAGGTGAATGCGCAACTCGAGGTGAAGAACGAGCGCGAGACGCCGATCCGCGGCAGTGTTGACCTGAAGCTGCCGGCCGGCTGGTCTGTGGTTGGCACGCTGCCGACGATCAACGTCGCACCCGGCGAGACGGCGCTGGTGCCGTTCTCGTTCCGGGTTGGCCCGCAGGAGACGGTTGGCGAGCAGAGGGTACTGATTGCCATCGCCGAGGACCAGCCAATCGTGACGATCCCGCTGCGCGTCGTCACGCGCGAGCCGATCGAGATGGTGGTTCGCGGGCTGGGTGGCGAGCCGGGTGAGGATACCGTGACGGTGACGATCACCAATCGCTCGGCCAAGCCGCTGGATGGAGCGCTGGAACTGATGCTGCCGTCGACCTGGAAGGCGGAGAATGCCCGCATCACGGTCGAGACGCTGGCGGCCGGCGAAACCCGCGAGATTCCCTGCAAGCTGACCTGGTCGGAAACGTGGGCGGCCAGCGAGTCGGCGTACATCAGGTTTATCACCAGTGATGGCCGCTCTGCTCAGCAGCCGCTGATTCCCAGCCGCATCTCGATTCGCCGGGCCGGCGACCTGAAGATCGATGCCGACCTGGGCGACTGGGACCAGAGCATGCGCATTCCCTCATGGGTGCTAGGCTCCACCATCGGCAAGGCAAACGCCGAGCTGTACATGGCGTGGTCGGAGAAGGGACTGTACGTGGCTGCCAACGTGGCTGACTCCAAGATCAACACTCCGGACCCGCGCTCCTTCTGGGGCGGCGATTGCCTGGAACTGTTCATCGATACGCGAAACAAGAAGACCGCGCGCCAGTACGAGGTGGGAGATCACCAGTTCTGGTTTGTGCCGCAGGTTGACGATAAGCGCGTGTACGTCGGCCAGTGGAAGCGCGGCAGCGAGTTGGCCGAGACCCGCTACGACATCCCAGGTTTCCTGACCGCCGCTGCACGCACCGATGACGGCTACGTGATGGAGTTCCTGATCCCGGCATCAGAGCTGAAGGGATTTGAGGCCAGATCGGGAGCCAAGCTTGGGCTGAGCCTGAACCTGAGCGTGAAGGGAAAGGAAGTGCTCGAACGCGAGGTGTTCTGGCGGCTGCCCAAGCGGGAGACGACCGAGCACCCGGAAAGCTGGGGTTCGGTGACCCTTACCGATTAGCAGCCAGTTGAGCAGTTGATTGCCGGCGCACGTGGCTATGGCCGCGTGCGTCGGTGTTTGTGGGTACGGTCAAGGTCGCGCTCGATGATGATGGCCACGCTGCCGGGCGCCACCGGCGCGTCGAGTTCCGTCGCGCCGCTGGTGATCCATACGTCGGACGCGGCCGATGGCACGACGACGCGCAGAAGATCTCCCTCCAGCGACCCTGATACATACGGTGCATCGGCGATCTCAAGCCGGTACCTGAGCGCGTTTGCAGGTGAGAGAGATAGCGATTCTTCCAGCGATCGCTCTTCACGGAGCTTGAGTATTTCATCCTCGCTGAGGCGCAGGCGCATGCACTGGGGTTGTATTCGTAGCTTCATGGTTGCGGATGTTCTGTTGGGGCACTGGCGTGGTCGAGGTTTTCGCCGCGCAGCATCATTATTGCGTGGGGCAGGACATCGACCAGGGCCTCGAGGTATTCACACGCTCCCCTGGGCGACCCGGGAAGGTTGATGATCAGCGTTCGGCCGAGCGTGCCTGCTTCGCCTCGCGAAAGAAATGCCCGGGGCGTCTTCGGCAGGCATCGCAGGCGAGCCAGTTCCAGCAGCCCGGGATGAAAGCGCTCCAGTATCTCGCGGGTTGCCTCAGGTGTGACATCGCGGGGTGAAAGGCCGGTGCCGCCGGTGGTGAGGATCAGGTCAGGTCGGGGTGTCAGTTCCAGGCACCATGTGCGCAGGACCTGCTGGATGGCGGGAATCTCATCTGGCACGCACGCGCGGGTGGTTACGCTGGCCGCGAGAGACCTCTGGCAAAGCTCGGCCAGGGCTGGCCCTGAGCCATCGATGGCCTGACCTTGCGAGCAGCGGTCGCTGATGGTGAGGATTGCGATTGTCATTGTGCCTTTCCCTCGTGCGGACGAACGACGCCTCGGCGGCCGCCGGATTTCTCGATCAGACGGATCTCCTCGATCACCATGGCCGGGTCGACGGCTTTGCCCATGTCCACCACGGTGAGCGCGGCGATGGCGACGGCGGTGAGTGCCTCCATCTCGACGCCGGTCTTTGCGGTAACGGTTGCGGTGGCACGCAGGCGAACGAATGGCCGATCCAGCCAGGCTTCCACCTGCACGTTCTCCAGCGGCAGGGTGTGGCACAGTGGTATGAGCTCGTCGGTGCGCTTGGCGGCCTGGATCCCGGCGATGCGGGCGACATCCAGCAGGTTTCCCTTGGCTACAGTCTGGGACTCGATCTGGGCGGCCAGTTCGTCGGAGATGCGGACCCGCCCCTCGGCGATGGCCCGACGAACGGTGGGAACCTTCTCGGATACATCGACCATCTTTGCCCGGCCGGCGGCGTCAATGTGGCTTAGTTTGCCCATCGTGCTAGAACTCCCAACGATAGAACGGCCGACGGCCGGATGAGGGCGAGTCCGGTGGAATCTCCACGAAGCCGTCGCTGCGCGCCGCCGACACCATGTCGCCTGACCCGCGCGATGGTACCAGTTGGGCAGCATCTGTGTCAGCCAGCGTTACCGGGCGATACCACCACAGGCCGATGCGCTTCTGGTCGCTGTCGACGACATTGACAGATAACGCCGGATGTAGAGCGGAGAATCCGGCGAGGCGCGCCAGCGCCGGGCGGGCAAACCGACATGCACAGGTCATCACCGAGACCGGGTTCCCGGGGAGTCCCATGATCAGCTTGCCGCCGGCGTTGACGGCGCCCAGCACGGGTTGTCCAGGTCGGATGGGCAATCCGTGGAATATGACCTTTGCGCCTGCCCCGGTGACGATGTCGGGTATGTAGTCATAGTCGCCCATGGAGACGCCGCCGGTGATGAGCAGGGCATCACAGTCGTCCAGTAGAGCGTTGAGACTGTGCGCAATCGCCTGCTGGTCGTCGGCCGATCGTCGACAGGTGACCAGCTCCAGCCAGGGGCAGAGCTTTACCAGCGACGTAAGAACCGGGCCATTGCAGTCGCGAATCTGCCAGGGCAGTGGTGAAGAACGGATGTCCAGCAGCTCATCGCCGGTGATGAGGATGCCGATGCGTACGCGGCGGTGCACGCGAGGCGAATCTACCCCGAAGGTTGCCAGTGCAGACATCACGGCAGGCGTGATGCGCGTGCCGGCCGGCATCACCTGTGCCCCGGCCGGGAGATTCTCGCCCCGGCGACGGATATTGGCTCCCGGCATTATCGACGAAGCATCGGTCACCAACGCGAAGTGCAACGGATGCTCAACGGTCAGTTCACGAGGGATGACGGCATCCGCTTCCGCAGGCACGGGCGCGCCGGTGACTATCTTCAACGCGGAGCCGATTGGCATGGGCGGTGTGGGTCGGCCAATGCGCACTTCGCCGGCCACGGGGATGTCGCCTCGGGCAAGGTCGGCGATCCTCACGGCGTATCCATCCATGGCGCTGGTGTCGGAGGGCGGACTTTCGCGATCCGACGTGACCGGTGCGGCGAGCACGCGGCCCACCGCCTCCTGCCAGCCAACGGTCTCGGCGGCGACGGGTCCAATCGACTCCAGCAGGGCGTCGATGGCGTCTTGCGGTGAACTGAAGCGAAACTGACGTCTTGGCTTGCTCATGAATCCTCATAGATGGGAGTCTTCCAGATGGGCACCTCCTGCTTCATGCGGTCGATGAACTCGTCCATCGCGGCCAGGGCTTCTTTGCGATGGCGCGAGGCGATGCTGAGTCGAAAGGAACACTGGCCGACGGCGACATGCCCCTCGCTGTGCTGGACATCCAGCGAAAGCAGGCCGTGTTTGCTGCAGATGTCTTCACCGAGCTGGCGCAACTGGTTGTCGGCCATGGGGCGATAGGCTTCGTACAGCAGGGCCAAGATCGGGCGCTCGCCTTCGAGCGGCCTGACGATTCCCTCAAATACCAGCAGCGCGCCGGCACCGGTCGTTTGAGCGATCGATGTTGCCCGCGGCAGACTTCCGGAAATTATGTGTACCGTGACAGCCATCTATCCTCCGGAAACCAGTCCGATCAGCGCGATCTCTTCGTCACCAGCTACGCTGTGGCTATCGGGAACGAATGAGCCATCGACGGCAAAGCGACAAGACGGCAGCAGCGGCGCGATGGCTGGAGCTTGCCGCACCAGTTCTTCACGCAACTGTCCGCAGGTTGTCGGTGCAGGAGATTGCACACGTACCTGCCTGTCGCCGGCGGATTTCGCTACCGGCCCGAATACCAGGATCGTGAACGTTTTCATGGTGGCCTGCCTCATTTCCTCCGGTGCGTTCGCTTGTGCCCAGTTCGTCGGGCGAGGAAGGACAACAGATCGTATGTCATCGAGGAGAGACTGCATCGCCAGCTCGCGAGTCTCGATGCGCCTGTCGATGGCCTGCTGCAAACGACTGTGATAGAAGGCGCAAAGTGGTTCCCAGTAACCATCGGCGAATGCAACAGCGTCGGCGTCAGGGCTGCGTGCAGAGGCGAGAGTCTCGATCCAGCTTGTGGTAATACTTAGAAGGTCGCAGGAGACGAGCAGCAGCCAGTCCGTGCCGCAGTGATGCAGCGCCGTCTGCAGGCCCGCCAGGGGGCCGAGTCCTGGAGAGATGTCGGCGATAGTCTCAAGTCCCAGGTCGCCATACTTGCCTGCACGATCGGCGATGACGATCGGGCGGGCAAGGGGTGCGATGGCGTCGGCAACATGGCAGATGAGTGGCCGGCCGCCGAACGGT
>JAKORQ010000023.1 GCA_029777755.1 Planctomycetota bacterium | reverse complement strand
GGACCTGTGTGTCTTCCCCGAGCTTTCCGTCACCGGGTATCCGCCGAAGGATCTTTTGCTCAAGTCGCAGTTCATCGACGACAACATCCGCGCGCTGGGCATCATCGCCGCACATGCAAAGGGGTTGGATGTAATCGTGGGCTTCGCTGACCGCAACACGGATCCGATTGGCCGGCCATTGCGCAATGCCGCCGCCCTGCTGCGTGATGGCAAGGTGGTGAGCCGGCACGCGAAGACGCTGCTTCCCACCTACGACGTTTTCGACGAGAGCCGGTATTTCGAGCCCGGCCCGCCGGACGAGCGGGCCAATCTAGTGAATGTCGCAGGCTTCAAGGCCGGGCTTACCATCTGTGAAGACCTCTGGATCGACGAGAGGATGCTTCCTCGCCGGCTGTACCACCAGAACCCGATTACCAGATTGCAGGCGGCCGGTGCAGATTTCCTCATCAACACCAGCGCATCGCCATTCGTCATCGGCAAGCATGATTTCCGCCTGGAACTGTTCGCTTCACAGGTACGGGCTGCGGGCATGCCGCTGATCTACGTGAACCAGGTGGGCGGTAATGATGAGCTGGTCTTCGACGGCAACAGCGTCGTGATGGACAGCAACGGAAATGTCATCGCCCAGGCGAAGGACTTTGAGGAAGATCTCCTGCTGGTAGATCTGGACGCCACCGGCCAGCCTGTTTCCGGCCGCACGGAGAAGCACCGCCAGGGCGTAGAATCGATCCACGAGGCTCTGATCCTCGGCCTGCGCGACTATGTGCACAAGTGCGGGTTCAAGTCGGTCGTGCTGGGGCTGAGCGGTGGTATCGACTCGGCCGTGGTGTGCGCAATCGCAGTGGCGGCCCTTGGACCGGAGAATGTCACCGGCGTGGCCATGCCGTCGCGCTTCAGCTCCGATCACTCCATCGATGACGCCCGGGAGCTGGCGAAGAACCTGGGCATCAATCTCCACCTGATCCCAATCGAGCCGGCGCATTTTGCATTTGAGCAGATGCTCGCAGCGCTGTTTGCCGGCCGCGAGCCTGACCTCACCGAGGAGAACCTCCAGGCCCGTATTCGCGGCACCCTGCTTATGGCGTTCTCCAATAAGTTCAACCATCTTCTGCTCACCACCGGCAACAAGAGCGAACTGGCAACCGGCTATTGCACGCTCTATGGCGACATGTGCGGCGGCCTGGCGGTTATCAATGATGTGCCCAAGACCATCGTCTACGAGCTCGCCCGGTTCATCAATAGGAAGGCCGGGCGGGAGGTGATTCCCAACAACACCATTGTGAAGCCCCCGTCGGCCGAGCTGCGTCCCAACCAGACCGACCAGGATTCGCTGCCGCCCTACGACGTTCTCGACGCCATCATCTATCGCTGCATCGAGGAGGAGAAATGCGCACCGCAGATCATCGCCGAAGGATTCGACCCAACCACGGTGATGCGGGTAATTCGCCTGATCGACCGCAGCGAGTACAAGCGCCGGCAGGCCGCACCCGGCCTGAAGGTGACCAGCCGTGCGTTCGGGTTTGGCCGGCGGATGCCGATCGCCCAGAACTATCGCCAGCCGATGCCCAGTGTCGGGCAGACTGCTGAGGCGATCACGGATATCAAAAATAGCAGCGAGTCGACGGTCTAGGTCACCGTCGGATGGCCGCGTTCTCGCATCGCCGTCCAAGTTGGATAAACTTGCCGTGCAACTATGCAGGACAGACTTGGATTCATCGGCGCGGGGAACATGGCCGAGGCCATCGCCCGCGGAGTCATCTCGGCAGGCGTTTACCGTCCCTCGGACATCATCGCGGCGGACCTCTCCCCCCAGCGGCGGGATCTCTTTGCCGATGAGCTGAAGATCCGCTGCATTGAGGATGCCGTCAGTATCGTGACCCAGACCCAGACAGTGCTGCTGTGCGTGAAGCCTCAGCACATGACGTCCGTCCTCCAGTCGATTCGCGAGGTGGTCAGCGCCGATCATCTTCTGATCAGCATAGCGGCCGGCATCAGTACCGGTTTCATCGAGGATACGCTGGGGAAGGAAAAGCGCATCCGCGTCGTTCGTGTGATGCCCAATACCCCGATGCTGCTGGGCAAGGGGATGAGCGGCATAGCGGCCGGCAGCAACGCCCTGCCTGACGATCTTGCGAAAGCGCGCAGATTGTTCGAGTCGGCCGGGTCGGTGGTTGAGGTGAAGGAAGAGCTGATGAACGCTGTCACGGCACTCAGCGGATCCGGTCCGGCGTACTTCTACTTCCTTGTGGAGCACATGATCCGCGCTGGCGTGCAGATGGGCCTGTCGCCTGACGTCGCCCACAAGCTCGCCACCGAAACGGCACGCGGAGCGGCCGAGGCCCTGTGTACCACGGGAGATTCGCCCGAGGAACTGCGCCGCAAAGTAACCAGCCCGGGAGGCACTACCCACGCCGCCATCACCCATATGGAGGAACGGGGCATGCCCCAGATCATCGTCGATGCCCTAAAGGCTGCCGAGCGCCGCGGCCGGGAACTTGGACGATAGCCGAACAGATCCCCTCACCATAGCACACAAGAGAAAAGCCTGAGCCATCACGGCTCAGGCTTCCTTATATCAATCATTTTAGCATCGGCTCAATTGCCGAGCTTGCCAGCCATATAGGCATCGTAGCTGGGCATATCCATCAGGCCATGCCCGGAGAGATTGAAAAGGATTACCTTCTTCTTCCCTTCCTCGCGGGCCTTGATCGCCTCGTCGATGGCCGCACGAACGGCGTGACTGGACTCCGGCGCCGGCACCATGCCCTCGGTCTGGGCGAACTGCATGGCAGCTTCGAAGATCTTGAGCTGGTCATACGCTACCGCCTCGACCAAGCCGAGCTTGTAAGCATGGCTGACCATTGGCGCCATGCCGTGGTAGCGCAAACCGCCGGCATGGATCGACGGCGGGATAAACTTGTGCCCCAGGGTGTACATCATCATCAGAGGGGTCATTTCGGCAGTGTCGCCAAAATCGTAACGCAGCTCGCCGCGCGTGAGAGATGCACAGCTTGCCGGCTCCACCGCCACGATGCGGGTCTTCTTGCCGTTCACGATCTTTTCACGGATGTACGGGAATGCGATACCGGCGAAGTTGGATCCGCCGCCGGCACACCCGATCACCACATCCGGCTCCTCGCCAGCCAGGGCCATCTGCTTCATGCATTCCAGCCCGATGACCGTCTGGTGCAGGCAGACATGGTTGAGCACCGAGCCAAGCGAATACTTGGTATTCGGGGTCTTGATGCAGTCCTCGATCGCCTCGGAGATGGCGATGCCAAGCGACCCTGGCGAATCAGGATCCTGCGCAAGAACCTTGCGCCCGTACTCCGTGTGCTCTGAGGGGCTGGGGTAAACCGTCGCACCCCAGGTGTTCATCAGCAGCTTGCGATACGGCTTGTGCTGATAGGTGACCTTTACCTGGTATACCACGCACTCGATACCGAACATCTTGCACGCCAGCGCCAGGGATGAGCCCCACTGCCCGGCGCCCGTCTCGGTGGAAAGGCGTTTGGTGCCGGCGAGCTTGTTGTAGTATGCCTGTGGGACGGCGGTGTTCGGCTTGTGGCTCCCGGCCGGGCTGGCGCCTTCGTACTTGTAGTAGATATGGGCCGGAGTCTGGAGCGCCTTCTCCAGCCGCACAGCCCGCAGCAGCGGGGTCGGCCGCCAGAGAGCGTAGATATCGCGAACCTCCTCGGGAATATCCACCCAGCGCTCAGAGCACATCTCCAGCTGGATGATGTTCTCGGGGAAGATAGCGGCCATATCCTCGAGCTTGGCCGGCTGCCTGGTGCCGGGATGCAACGGCGGAGGCAACGGTTCCGGAAAATCAGCCGCGAGGTTATACCACTGGGTAGGGATATCTGCCTGGGGAAGTGTGAATCTGGTCGTAATACCCATGGGGGTGCCCATCTCCTTTACTGCCGGGAAAGCCCGCATTCAATGGGGAGATGTGATAGCACACGAGAGGTATTCTTTCAAACGCCGATAGGCGCAGCAGATAACGCCCGACCAAGAGGGCCGGTGCTGGTGATGCAGCAGGCAAATAAAAAAGCGAGGGGCAGGCCGCTGACGCTTCGGTCCGCCCCATCGCCGGACAAAGGAAGATGGTGGTCTTTCCACCTTCAGGGAGACGGCCTATCCCAGCTTCAGGAACCGGTCGTTGGCCGCATCCCAGTTGACCACGTTCCACCAGGCGTTGATGTAATCAGGCCGGCGGTTCTGGTATTTCAGATAATAGGCATGCTCCCATACGTCGAGCCCGATAATCGGTTGCTTGCCTTCCATCAGGGGGCTGTCCTGATTTGCGGTGGAGTAGACCTCGAGCTTGTCACCGGCCGCGACCAGCCAGGCCCAGCCGGACCCAAATCGCGTAAGGGCCGCGGTGGTGAACTTCTCCTTGAAGTTCTCAAACGACCCAAACGTGGAATTGATTGCATCGCCAAGCTTACCGGAGGCGGCAGCGCCGTTGTTCGGCTTGAGAATCTGCCAGAAAAGCGTGTGGTTGGCGTGCCCACCG
>JAKORQ010000249.1 GCA_029777755.1 Planctomycetota bacterium | reverse complement strand
GGCTGACAACCATGGCGGCGGCCACGAACAGCGACTTGCTCCGGATTCTTCCAGACATGTGTATCCTCCTGCAGATATTGGGGTTGCACGCGCCCTGTCAGATATGGCGGCGCTGCGCAAGCATAGCCCTCAATAAAGCCAACTGGTCCATTAAAACACCACGACGCCCGCGATGGAAGCGGGCGTCGTACTCAATTTGGCTTTTAGATGGTCCGGTGTGCCTATGCGGCTTTTCTGGGGTTCTGTTCCAGGCTGGTGGTGGCGGCCGAGCGCACCCAGTCGAGGTACCCGAACTTCCACAGGTAGGCGAATCCCACCAGCAGCACGCCGAAGAAGAAGAGCATGTCCACCAGTGCTACCGGGCGATACTCCACATTCGACCCGTATGCCACCGCCCAGGGGTAAAACAGAGCCACTTCCACGTCGAAGACAAGATAGACAAGGGCGATGATGTAGAAGCGCAGGTCAAACTGCACCCAACTGCTGCCGATCGGCACCTCGCCGCATTCGTACGTCGAGAGCTTGGTCTCGTTGGGCAGCCAGGGGCGAACCAGTCGCCCGATGGTCATGTTGGCGAAGATGAAGATCACCCCAACCAGGGCAAAAAGAGTAATGGATAAAAGTATCGCCATACGGCCTGACAGCGTAACTCCATGCCGCCGGAAAGCAAGATCGCAAACTGCCTGCAAATCATCAGGCACCGGCCACATCTGATCGCATATGATTCAGCCAGTTTGTAACATTGGCCACACAATATGAAACTGCACACCTGTCTCATCGCGATCCTGGCGGCAAGCCTCATCTGTACCATCGCCCGTGCCGATGATCCGCTTCGCTACAACGTCCCCAAGGCCCCGGACAATTCATTCCTGCTGACGCAAGCTGGCGACTGGGGCATGCCGATCACCCGCCTGATCGGGCCCAACTTCCGCTTCACCGATCACCCGGTGCCCAACGTCACCTTCCGCCTCGCCTGGGATGAGCGGGACCTGATCCTGCTGGCCGACGTGGAGGACAAGACACCCAACGAGGCTGAGGATCTCAGGCGGCTGTATTCGCGCGACTCCATCGAGATCTACATTGCGCCATCCGATCGCCCGCGCTATCGCTATCAGCTCACCATCGCTCCGGGATATGACCACCATCAGCCGCGCGTGCATGTGGGTGATCGTCGGCCGGACGGTTCGCCTGAGCTCAGCTACGATGTCCAGCGACTGCCGCGCGAGGATGGCTATAGACTCCTGGTTCGTCTGCCGTTTTCCAACCTTGATATGCAGGCGAAGGCCGGCCAGCGTCTGCGCATGCAACTGGTGCTCAACGACGGTGATGCCTCCAACCGCCGCCGCACATTTGTGTGGTACCCCTCCGGCGAAGCCCACCGTAACCCGGATGCCACCTATGAGATTCGCCTGGCGACAAAAAGCAATGATCGCCATGAGGTGGCGGGCGTGGCCGATTTCCGCGGCTTCCGCGACATCGTGACCCTCGTGCAGGCGCCCAAGGATCGTGCCGGCCAGAAGGTCCGCCTGTACGAGGATGGCAAGACGGTCGGCCGGGGGCAGCTCACGCCAGATGGGGAGATGAGCGTGGCTCGCATCCATCTGCCGCTGGAGAAGAACCAGCCCGAGCGGCGGCTGACGCTGGCGGTGGATGGCGACAAAGTCGCATCGGTGGCCATCCCGAGAACCTTCAGCGTGGCTTCCGCCATAAACCAACTTAGCTTCGGGGCGTCGACCACCGTCTTCTGGGAGAAGGAGTTTCCGCCCTGTGACTTCGAGCGCAAGACTGACGCCCAGGATGCCCTTGGCTGGTATCGCGTCGAGACAAATTACTACGATGCCGACCTGAACGAGGTGACCGAGGCGGCCAGGCCGGGACGATACGCGGCGATCTCGAAAATCACGGCCGAGTCAGGCGAGACATTCACTCGCTACACCGTCCTCTATCGCTCGCCGGAGAAGGTGGAGTTTCCCTGGTGGGCAGAGGGGATGGCGATGGTCGTCGATTTTCCGCCCGGTTTCGGCGTGGACGAGCGCGTCGCCCAGCGGGAGAAGCGCGTGGTGGGCAATCAGTTCACCCATGCCTTTCGCCAGACGCTGCGCTCGGATGGCTGGGCCACATTGCTGGCCGGCCTGCATGAAATGGACGCGGATGGCCCCGAGAGCGTCACACGCACCAGCCCTGCCGCGATGTCCGGCGACTTCATGGCCCGACTGCGCATGAAGGTCGAGAATTACCAGTATCCCTTCGCCGTATCGCTGCCGGCCGACTACGAGGAAAGCGGCACCGAGCGCTACCCGCTAATCCTCTTCCTCCACGGCGCTGGCGAGCGCGGAACCGACCTGGCTCGCGTGCGCAACAACCTCGTTGTGAAGCACGTTCGCGGGAACGATCTGCCGTTTATCGTGGTCTCGCCGCAATGCCCGCCGGGCGAATGGTGGTCGTCGGTGGTGCTGGATGCGCTGTTGACGCAGATCGGGCAGACATATTGCGTCGACCCGGACCGCATCTATATCACCGGGCTGTCGATGGGAGGGTTTGGCACGTGGGACATGATTGTGCGCTACCCGGATCGATTTGCGGCCGCCATACCCGTTTGCGGGATCGGCGATCGTCGCGACATGGGGCGGATCAGCGACCTGCCGGTATGGGTATTCCATGGCGACGCGGATGATACAGTCCCGATCGAGCCGGGCATCCAGGCGGTGGAGGCGCTGCGCGCTGCGGGCGGACGAGTGCGATTTA
Organism: Planctomycetota bacterium; assembly: GCA_029777755.1. GTDB lineage: Bacteria > Planctomycetota > Phycisphaerae > Tepidisphaerales > Tepidisphaeraceae > CAIQIQ01. The sequence goes on along the minus strand of JAKORQ010000249.1, from coordinate 4,912 downwards.
CGATCTACCCGGGCGTCGGGCACGACTCCTGGACGCCCACATACACCAACCCGGAGATTTATTCCTGGCTGCTCAAGCAGAAAAGAGGCGTGCCGGCCGAGCCAAAGTTCCAGTAGCAGCGGAGGCCGCGGCAGGGGTAGCGATAGCCGGACGTGAGCCGGCTTCGCTCATGCTTCCTGCTTGCTCAGGCTTTCCTTTTCATCCTCGACCATCTGCGCCAGTCGCGTGGCCGCCTCGAAGGCATCCTTTACAAAGGTGGCCTTCTTCACCTCCGGAAGGCTGTTGATGTTGCTTTCCAGGCTGATGCAGCCGGTGTAGCTGGAGGCGGCGATGATCCTGGCGAGGCGTGGGAAGTCGACCGTGCCGGTGAAGGGGACCCAGTGATGGTCGGCCGTGCCGTCGTTGTCGTGGATATGCACGGCGATCAGGCGATCCTTGAATCTCTCCAGGTGATCCAGTCCTTCGCCCTTGCGGATGTTTCCGTGGCCACAGTCATAGCAGATGCCGACAAGATCAGAGCCAAACTCCTCCAGGAGTTGGCCGATCAGTTTGAAGTCATCATTCGCCATGTTCTCCAGGGCCAGTCGCACGTTGGTCCGCAGGATGACCGGCGAAAGCTCCTCGATCGATTTGCGCACGGCGTCTGATTGCGAGGTGCTCTCCGATCCCGGGGGCAGGGTGGGCAGGTGCATCACCACGGCCGACCCGCCCAGGTCACTGGTCATCTGCAGGCGATTGGCGACCAGTTCCACGCCTGCCAGGCGCTCGTACTCATGGGCTGAGTGCCAGCACTTCTCCTTGCCCGCCGAGCCGTGCAGATCCAGTAGCTTAAGCCCGAATTCGCGCAGCCATTTCTGGATCTGCGCGATCTCGGCCGACCCGTACAGGAAGTCGGTGTTCCAGTGATGGCACCAGTGAACATGAGTAAAGCCTGCCTCGGCGATGGCACGCAGCGCCGCTTCAGGCCTGCCGGTATCCCCCTGGTAATCGGTGGTCAGCGAGACATTCATAAGCCCCGATCCTACGCGCAGGCCTCAATCTCATCCAACCACTTTCCGAGGCGTTCCATACCCTGCGGCGCAGATGGCGTTGCCTGCGCTGCGACTTGCGCCCATGGCCGGGATGGTACCATAGTCAGCTTCTTGTTTTCATGGCCTCCGCTCATAGAATCGAGACGGACATGGTGGAACTCGGTGTCAATATAGATCATGTGGCGACCTTGCGCCAGGCACGACGTACCTACGAGCCGGACCCGGTCTGGGCGGCGGTGGAGGCGGAGCTTGGCGGCGCGGATGGCATCACCATCCACCTGCGCGAGGATCGCCGCCATATCAACGATCGCGATGTCGAGATGCTGCGCAAGACCGTGCAGTGCAAGCTGAACCTTGAGATGTCGCTGGCGCCGGCGATCGTGGATATTGCCGTGAAGACCCGGCCGGACCAGGCGACGCTGGTTCCTGAGTTGCGCCAGGAGATCACCACCGAGGGGGGGCTGGACCTGGTCGCCAACGACTGCCGCGACGTGGTGAAGCGGCTGCAGGCCCAGGGGGTTCTCGTCTCGGCATTTCTAGACCCGATCCCCCGGCAGATTGAGCTGGCAAAGCAGTATGGGTTTGACGCGGTGGAACTGCACACCGGAGCCTACTCCAACGCGAAGGGTGCGGAGGCGGCGAAACTCCTGAACGAACTGGTGGAGGCCGGCGAACTGGTGGTGTCACTGGGGCTGCGGCTGCACGCGGGGCACGGGCTCAATTACCACAACGTCCATCCCATAGCCAAGATGACCGGTATGCACGAACTTAACATCGGCCACGCCATCGTCTGCCGAGCCCTGTTCGTGGGGCTGCGGCAGGCCGTCCGCGAGATGAAGGATCTCCTGAAACAAGGTTAGCGGCCGCGAAGAAAATGGCCGCCGGCGAATCCCTGCCTCTCCGCTGCAGGCATGGTTTGGCTATACTGCGCAGCCGGGAGAGAGTACCAGAGGTACCTGAACTCACGAATTCGGAAGGAAGCGACAAGACAATGAACCTGCAAGGTGTCCTGACGGCGATGATCACCCCGTTCCGCGACGGCGAGCTGGACGAAGAGCGCCTGAAGAAGAACATCGAGTTCCAGATCAGCAGCGGGGTGGACGGGCTTGTCCCCGTGGGCACCACTGGCGAATCGCCGACCCTTTCTTTCCGTGAGCATGAGCGGGTCATTGAGATAACTGTCGAGGTCGCCGCCGGCAGGGTACCGGTGGTGGCCGGGACGGGCGCCAACTCCACCAGCGAGGCGCTTGAGCTGCACGCCTTCGCGAAGAAGGCCGGCGCGAATGCCTGCCTGTCGGTCAATCCCTATTACAACAAGCCCACCCAGGAGGGGCTTTATCGCCATTTCATGACACTGGCGGACAAGGTTGACCTGCCGATCGTGCTGTACAACATCCCCGGCCGAACGGGCATCACGATGACGGCGCAGACGGTCGCCCGCCTGCGCAAGCACCCCAACATCGTCGCCATCAAGGAAGCTACCGGCATCATCGACATGACCAGCGAGATCAGGAGCCTGTGCGACATTACGGTGCTCTCCGGCGACGACACGCTGACGCTTCCGCTGATGGCGATCGGGGCGGCCGGCGTCATCAGCGTTGCATCGAACCTCGTACCCGCGATGGTCAAGAAGCTCACCAGCCTTGCCATGGCGGGGGATTTCATGGAGGCCGCCAAGATCCACCACATGCTCTTCCCCCTCGTCAAGAGTCTGTTCCTGGAAGGCAACCCAGTCGGGATCAAGTACGCCATGCAGGCCGCCGAGATGGATACCGGCGAGCTGCGCCTGCCGCTCTGGCCGGCGTCCGAGGCTACCCGCAAGACGATCGAAAGCTGCATGGCCCAGGTCGGGATCGGCAAGTAAGCTGCCCGCCTCGCCGGCGAGTTGCTGACGGGGGACAGGCTACATACCATTCGCCGCATCGGCATGACCGCTCTTTGCGTATCCATTTTTGTTGATTCAATCGCCCAGGCGAAACGCGACATCGCCCGCGCCGCGGAAGCAGGCGCTGACATGGTCGAGCTGCGCATCGACCGCCTGCATGAGCCTCACCTGGTGCGCCAGCTCGCCGAGGAGTGCATCCTCCCGGCCATCGTGACCTGCCGGGCAAGCTGGGAAGGTGGCGAGTCGCAGCTTTCAGACGAGAAGCGCCTGATGCTGCTGTCGGCCGCCTGCCATGGGAAGGTGCGCTATATCGATGTGGAACTGGAGACCGCCCGCCGCGGCGGCGATCTGCCGGTTGGTCGGCCGGTGATCTGCTCCTTCCACGATTTTGAGGGTCGGCCGGCACGGCTGAACAACGTCATCCTTGAGATGAACCAGCGGTCGGTGGCGGTCAACAAGGTCGCCTGGACGGCGCGCTCGATTCGCGACTGCGTGGAGGCGTTCGAGCTGCTGACGACGCGCTCGCGGCCGACGATCGTCCTGTGCATGGACGAAGCGGGAGTGGCAACACGCATCCTCGCGAAGAAGTTCGGCGCACTGTTGACCTTTACAAGCCTTGATAGCGACTCAACCACCGCGCCGGGGCAAGTGAGCATCGAGCAGATGAAGCGCCTGTACCGCTGGGATTCGATAGGCGCCAACACAAAGGTGTATGGCGTGGTGGCGTCGCCGGTACGGCACTCGATGTCGCCGGCCATCCACAATGCCGCGTTCGACGCCGTCGGGCACGATGGCGTATATCTGCCGCTGCTGGTGGAAGGCAGCTATGAGTCGTTCAAGGCGTTCATGGAGAGCTTTATCTCTTTCCCGCCGCTGCACCTGTCGGGGCTGTCGATTACCATCCCGCACAAGGAAAACGCCCTGCGATACCTGAAGGAGAAGGGTGGCGAGATCGAGCCGCTGGCCGACTCGATCGGCGCGGTGAACACCATCGTGATCGATGGAGAGGGCAGCCCGAAGCTCTCGGGATACAACTCCGACTACGCGGCCATCCTTGACTCGATCACCGAGGCGCTTGGCATCACGCGCCAGCAGCTCGCCGGGAGGTCGGCCGCCGTACTGGGGGCTGGCGGGACGGGCAGGACCGCGGTTGCTGCTCTGAGTCACTATGGCGCCAAGGTGACCATCTACAACCGCACCCTCGAGCGGGCCGAGGAACTGGCCCGCGAGTTTGGCGCAGCAGCTTTGCCGATGGACAAGCTCAGGGATGCCGACCATGAACTGATCCTCAACACCACCAGCATCGGCATGAGCCCCAGGAGCGATGCCAGCCCGATAGATGAATTTGCCCCCAAGCTCGGCCCGGGCCGGTTGGTCTTTGATGCGGTCTACAATCCGCCCCTGACACGGCTGCTCCAGCAGGCGCAGGAGCGAGGCGCAACCACCGTCAGCGGCGTGGAGATGTTCGTCCGCCAGGCTGCGCGGCAGTTTGAGCTCTGGACGCACAAGCTAGCGCCCGTGAATGTGATGCGCGAGGTCGTGGTGAATAGGCTCGCTGGCAAGTAGCGTCTACTGGGCGATCAGCAGGACGGTCACATCCGCGGCGATCGCCTCGCCCCGGCCGATGGCATCGCAGCCCTCGTTGGTTCCTGCCTTGATGTTCACCTGGTCTATCTCGACTTCCAGCAGGGCGGCGAGTTGGCGTTGCATGGTCGGCTTGTGTTTCTTGAGCTTGGGCCGCTCGGCAATTATCAGGACATCGGCATTGCCAACGCGATATCCCTTCTCCTGCACGATCTTGAGGGCATGCTGGAGGAAAACAGATGATGTCGCTCCCGCCCAGCGCGGGTCGGTATTGGGGAAGTGCTCGCCGATATCCCCGGCGGCGACCGCCCCAAGCAAGGCATCAACGGCCGCGTGCAGTACCACGTCGCCATCAGAATGGGCGACGGGGCTTATCTCCTCGCTCACGCAGATCCCGGCGAGCATGAGTTTT
>JAKORQ010000248.1 GCA_029777755.1 Planctomycetota bacterium | reverse complement strand
CATCAGGCGGATGGCGCAGACAGGTGAGTTTGATCTGTGGCAGTTTGAGTGGCTGGCGTATGCCGATGCGGTGGCCGACCTGCCGGATGTGCGCACGCTGGTGATGGCGCACAATGTCGAGTCGCTGATCTGGCAGCGCTACTGGCAGACAGAGCCGTCACGACTCAAGGCGCTTTACCTGCGCGAGCAGTACCGCAAGTTCCGCCAGTTTGAAAAGAAGATCTTTCAGCAGGCCGGTGGGGTGGTCTGTGTAAGCGAGGAGGATGCCCGCCTGGCCAGCAGCGAGTTTGGCGCGCGGCGCGTCTGGGTCGTCGACAATGGAATCGACCGCGAATACTTCCAGCAGGCACGCAGCAGGCGACAGGAAAGCACTGTGCTGTTCCTGGGGTCGCTTGAGTGGCGGCCAAATCTCGACGCCATCTCGCTGTTGCTGGAGAAGATCTTCCCGGAACTTCAGAGGTACATCCCGGATGCCCGGCTCCAGATTGTCGGGCGCAGGCCGCCTCGGTGGCTTCAGGAAGAAGTGGATCGCCTCTCGAATGTCGAGCTGTTTGCTGATGTGGCGGACGTTCGGCCGTACCTGTCGGGTGCCACGGTGATGGCGGTGCCGCTGCGTGTGGGAGGGGGATCGCGCCTGAAGATCCTGGAGGCGATGGCCTGCGGTCTGCCGGTGGTTTCGACCTCGGTGGGATGCGAGGGTCTGCACGTGCGCCATGGGCAGGAAATCACCATCGCCGATGACCCGGGCAATTTCGCCCGGGCGCTGTGCGATGCCATCGTGCATCGCGAGAAGGCGCAGGAGATGGCGGAGGCGGGGCGTCGGCTGGTGTACGAGCGATACGACTGGGACGTACTGGCAGAGAAGCTGGAAGAAGCCTGGCAGCAGGCGGCCAGCCCGATCCGCGAGCGCAAGAAGCGGCCGGTGCCGGTCCCGGTGCATTCATCTCTGGGGGCGCTGGGAACGTGAAAGGACAGAGGGGATGAGGAGGTTGTATGTATGGGGTCGAAGCGAAACTGGTCATCGCTCACCTGACGGCGTCGCCGTTCCTCGGCGGCCCGGAACGACAGATGATCGGTCTCGCGCGAGCCATGGGGAGCAGCGTCGAGAGTGTATTCCTCTGCTTCATGGAAAATGGCAAAGCTACGCCGTTCGTCCATGAACTGGAGAAGCACAAGATCGCCGCGGTGCAACTTAAGGCAAACTTTCCGCATCTGCTGGCCGCCGCCCGCGAAGTGGCGCAGCGCATCCGCGATTGCGGGGCACATGTCCTGCTCACGCACGGATACAAGCCGGACATCATCGGCTGGATGGCGGCGAGGATCGCGCGCATCCCGATAGTGATGGTCTCACGCGGCTGGACGTACGCCACCTGGCGCGTGCGGCTGTATGAGAAGATCGATCGCCTGATGCTTCACCTGGCCGACCGCGTGGTATGCGTGTCCGAAGGGCAGGCCAGGAAGGTACGCGCGGCCGGCGTGCGCGACGAGCGTATCGAGGTGATCCACAACTCGATCGATCTTTCTCGCTTCTCCAGCCCGTCCAGTGCCGGAGCGCAGATGCTCAAGCTGCTGGTTCCCCCGGAGGTGCGCCATACTGTCATGGCGATTGGAAGGCTCAGCCCGGAGAAAGGGTTTGACCTGCTGATCAAGGCTGCGCGAAAGGTGTTGTCCCGGCGCGATGATGTTGGTTTTGTGATCGTCGGGGACGGGCCGCTCAAGCGGGAACTGCAGGCGCAGATCAACGCCGCGAAGCTGCAGCGCCAGGTGATTCTGGCCGGCTTTCGCGAGGATGTGGATATGCTCCTGCCGCACGCGTCGCTGCTGGTGCAGACATCGCATACAGAGGGGATGCCCAATGCCGTCCTGGAGGCGATGGCGGCCGGCGTGCCGGTAGTTGCGACCAGCGTGGGAGGAACCCCGGAACTGATCGTGCATGGGGAAAGCGGTCATCTTGTGGATGCCGGGGACGTGGACGGCATCGCCGAGGGGATCCTGACGCTGCTGGGGGATTCGATGGAGCGAGCCCGAATGGCGTGCGCGGCTCGCCACCGTGTGGAGGAGCGGTTTACCTTTGCTTCGCAGGCGGCGGCATATGAGCAGATGCTGGGCAAACTTCTGGCAGGCCTGAGGGCAATTCCGGAACGAATGGAGATGGCAAGCGCATGATAAGCCTTGAGGGGGGCATCTTCGTAGCGGCGGTGCTGCTGATCGTCTATGCGTACATCGGCTATCCGCTACTGGCCTGGCTGCTGGCAAAGTTCATCGGCGACCCGCCTCACCCAACAGAGCCTGCGCCGCGGGCGGTGAGCGTGGTGATCGTGGCATATAACGAGGCTGCCCGCATACAGCAGCGCCTGCGCGAATTGCTGCGGCAGCTCGACCGCCTGGAGCCGACATCTGAGCTGATACTGGTCTCCGATGGCTCAAGCGATGGCACCGAGCGAGTGGCGCAGCAGATCGGCGATCCGCGCATCCGGGTGATTGTGCAGGAGGAGAATCGTGGCAAGGCAGCCGGGCTCAATGTTGGGGTTAAGGCCGCGCGAAACCCGGTGGTTGTCTTTGCCGATGCACGGCAGCAGTGGGCCGAGGATGCCATTGAGCGGCTGCTCGAGAATCTGCGCGACCCGGATGTGGGCGCGGCCAGCGGGGACCTGGTTCTTCGCCGGGATGATGGCTCACTCGCCGGGGTGGGACTTTACTGGAAGCTGGAGAAGTGGATCAGGCGCAATGAGAGCCTGGTTCACAGCTCCGTCCAGGTGGCCGGAGCAATCTGCTGCGTGCGCAGGGAGCTGTTTGAGCCGTTGCCGGAGGGAACAATCCTCGATGATGTCTACTGGCCGCTGGCGGTGGCGATGAAAAACTACCGCGTGGTGCATGATCAGGGCGCACAGGCATTTGACCGTCTGCCGGATAAGCCGCGCGATGAGATGCGGCGGAAAATTCGCACTCTCTCGGGGAATTTCCAACTGCTGTTTCGTCGGCCCGCGGTTATCGTCCCATGGCGGAATCCCGTGTGGTTCAACTTCATCTGCCACAAGCTGCTGCGCCTGCTGGTGCCCTGGGCCATGATTGCGGCGCTGGTGGCGTCGGGACTTTCGGATGAAAGATGGCTGCGAGTCATGTTCGTGCTGCAGGTGGTCGGCTACGCCATCGGGGCAACTGGCATATTCGTTCGGCCAGTGGCGCGTCTGCCGCTGGTGAGCACCATCTCATCGCTGATCGTGCTTAATGCCGCGGCGCTGGTTTCGTGGTTCGTCTATTTCACAGGGCAGAGCGGGCGAAGCTGGAAGAAGGTTGCGTACGACTCCCGGCCGACTGTTGCGCCGGCGAGATCGTGATTGCAGCGAGTAGTGTTACCGACAGGAGCTGTGCATGTGCGGTTTTGCTGGATACTTCGGTCCCGTGCCAGGTAACCTGGCCGCGTCGAGATTGCTTGCGCGCATGACGCAGGCGATCGCTCACCGCGGCCCGGATGAGCAGGGTATGCATCACGACCAGGGCGGCGGGCTGGCGCATGCACGACTGTCCATCATCGATCTGGCTGGCGGACAGCAGCCAATGTGCAATGAGGATGGATCTGTCTGGACGGCATTCAACGGCGAGATCTTCAACTACCTGGAACTGGCGGAGAGACTGAAGGCCTCCGGCCATTTGTTCCGCACCCGCAGCGACACTGAAACGATCATCCACGCCTACGAGCAGAAGCAGCAGCGCTGCGTGGAGGAGTTTAACGGCGATTTCGCCTTCGCCATCTGGGACCGCAAGCGCCGCAGGCTGATGCTGGCCCGCGACCGCATGGGCGTCCGCCCGGTGTTCTACACAATGGTGGGCCAGACACTGGTCTTCGCATCTGAGATCAAGGCACTGCTGACGGTGCCGGGAGTTGATGCGGAGATTGACCTAAAGGCGCTGGACCAGGTGTTCACCTTCTGGTTTCCACTTCCGCCGCGAACGGTGTTTCGCGGAATCCATGAGCTTCCGCCGGGCCACATCCTGACGATGGAGGATGGGAAGCTCACGATCAGCCGCTACTGGCAGCTTGACTATCCCGATCACCACGAGCGGTTCGAGATCAGTGAGGAAGAAGCTGCCCAGGGGCTGCATGACTTGCTGGTCGATGCCACCCGCATCCGCCTTCGCGCTGATGTCCCGGTGGGCGCCTATCTGTCTGGCGGGCTGGATTCATCGGTGACGACCGCCCTGATACGCGGCTTCACCGACTCACACCTTCGCACCTTCTCGCTCACCTTTGAGGGCGCCGAGTTCGATGAATCGGCATATCAGCAACGGCTCGTCAGTGCGTTTGGCACCGAGCACTCGTCAATCATGTGTACGCGTGAGGATATCGGGCGGATGTTTCCGGATGTTGTGCGTCACGCGGAGCGGCCGATCCTGCGGACAGCGCCGGCGCCGATGTACCGCCTCGCCGCGCATGTGCGCGAAAGCGGATTCAAGGTGGTCATGACGGGCGAGGGGGCGGACGAGATCCTGGCCGGCTATGACATCTTCAAGGAGGCGAAAATCCGCCGATTCTGGGCGAGGCAGATCGACAGTCCCCGTCGGCCACGGCTGTTGCGGCGGCTGTACCCGTACCTGACCAATCTCCGCGGGCAGCCTCAGCCGTACCTGGAGGCGTTCTTCCGGGCGGGCCTGGAAGAACCGACCAATCCATTCTTCTCGCATCTGCCGCGCTGGAGGATGACCTCGCGCATCAAGCAGCTCTTCTCCGATGAAGTGCGCGGCGAGTTGGCCGACTACAACGCCATCGATGAACTGCACGCGCAGCTCCCGGCGGAGTACTCGCGCTGGCATCCGCTCTCGCAGAGCCAGTACCTGGAGGCGGCGTACCTGCTGCCCGGGTACATCCTGTCATCGCAGGGTGATCGTCCATCGATGGCACATGCGGTTGAGGGACGCTTCCCATTCCTCGATCATCGCGTGGTGGAGTTTGCCAATCGCCTGCCTCCGGGACTGAAGCTGCGCGGACTGGTGGAGAAGTACATCCTGCGTCGCGCGATGAGTCGTTATCTGCCGGAGACGATCGCCAACCGCCCCAAGCAGCCATACCGTGCTCCCGATGCAGAGAGCTTCTTTGGAAGCGGAGCGCCCGACTACGTGCATGAACTTCTGTCCGAGAGCGCCATACGCCGGGCTGGACTGTTTGACGCAGCCGCGGTGAGCAAACTCGTGAATAAGTGTCACAATGGGGCCGCAATCGGCTTTCGCGACAACATGGCGCTGGTAGGCGTGCTATCGGTACAACTTTTGCGAACCGGACTCATGAAAGCGGAAGTGCAGACTGTGCCTTCTGCTGACTCACTGGTTGTGTAGTGCCAGGACAAGGATTGGAGTGCGGTATGGTTGGATCAACTGAATCAGTTGTGCGCAAGTTCATCGCGGACAATTTCATGTACCGCGAAGGCGTCAAGACGCTGGGGGATGATGACTCCCTGCTGGACAAGGGACTGATTGACTCCACCGGCGTGCTGGAGCTGGTCTTCTTCCTTGAGAAAAACTTCTCCATCAAGGTGAACGATGAAGAGGTGCTGCCCGAGAACCTCGATTCCGTGAATCGCATCGCCAAGTTCGTCCAGAAGAAGCTCAACGCAACCAAGGCGTGCGTGGCGTAGCGGAGAACGATCATCACCAATGGGGAGGAACAGATCATGCGGGTCGAGGATTTCCTGTCCAGCAGCGCCATACGCTACCCGGGGAAGACCGCGCTAGTCGATGGCTCGCGCCGGACCAGTTACGCACAGATGGATGCGATGGCCAACCGCTTCGGCCAGATCCTGCGGCGCTGCGGCCTGCAGCGCGGCGATCGCGTGGTGATCTTCGCCGACAACAGCACCGAGGCGGTGGCGGCCATCTTCGGGACATTGAAGGCGGGAGGTGTATTTTCCCCCGTCAATCCCACCACCAAGGCGGACAAGCTCGCCTT
>JAKORQ010000247.1 GCA_029777755.1 Planctomycetota bacterium | reverse complement strand
GGCGTCGCCGTAGTCGTAAACGCCCTGGTCAGTAAGCCCCGCCGCCCCGGTCCACGTGATGGTGGCGGCATCCAGCTGCGCCCCACAGAAAACTGCCGCCGCAACACCAAGAAGTGTCCTTTTCATGCTCGTCCTCTCCTGTGTTGAAATGCTCGTCGCATTCATGCTCGTCCTCTCCTGTGTTGAAATGCTCGTCGCAAATGTTAACACATCCATTTTGCCGAATTGCGAAATTATCTTATACTTTTGCGACGAAATGCCCCCCAAACGCCGCTCGATCCTGCTCCTGATGCACCACTGGTCCGGATACCTGCACGACATACAACTGGGGATCGCCCAGTACATCACCCACCGGCCGGAGTGGGTCTGGACGCGGGTTCTCCCCGTGCCGGAGAACCTGCACCGGATCGCCGGGATGCGCGTGGATGGGGTGATTGCCTACATCGAGCCGGCGTACGTGAACCAGTTGCAGGCGCTGGGGGCGCCGGTGGTGGATGTCTCCAACTGGAGCGAACAGGCTCCTTTCCCCCGCGTCGTTGCTGACGACGTCGCCATCGGGAAGATGGCGGCCGAGCATCTGCTGGACCTTGGCCTTACCAACTTCGGCGTGATCGGCCCGGGCGGACTTTTCTCCGACATCCGCACCAGGGCATTCGTCGACGCCCTGCGAGGGGCACAGCATTTCATCTCCGTCTTCCCGGATGAGCAGCTTTATGCCGGCCGGGCCGGTCCCCGGCCACACCTGGGGGTGGGCTCCCACCTTGCCCGCTGGCTGTACGCCCTGCCCAAGCCGGTGGGAATCTTCGCGACATTCGACTCGACGGCCGCCGAGGTGCTGGAGGCCTGCCGGGCGCTCAAGATCTCCGTGCCCGACCAGATATCCGTCCTTGGGGTGGACAATGATCCCCTGATCAGCCGATTCACCCATCCGCCACTCTCCAGCATCGCCCCTAACGCCGAGCAGATAGGGTTTCAGGCCGCCAGGCTTCTCGATTCACTGATGGCCGGCAAGAAACCCCCGGACAAGCCGCTGCTGATCACGCCCGCGGCGGTGGTTTCGCGGCAGAGCACCAACACGCTCGCCGTGGCCGATCCCGATGTCGCCAGCGCCATCCGTTTCATCCGTGATCACGTGGCCGATGGCATCAACGTAGATGACCTGCTCAGGCATATCCCGGTGAACCGCCGATACCTCGAGCGTCGTTTCCGTGAGCACGTGGGGCGCTCGCCGCTGCAGGAGATCCAGCTATCGCGACTGAACCGGGCTAAGGAACTGCTGGCGAATACCGACATGCCAATGTCCACAGTCGCCCGCCTGAGCGGCTTCCCCAACCAGGAGCGTTTCTCCGGCGTGTTCCGCAAACAGGTGGGCATGACGCCAACCCACTTCCGCCGCCGCTTGCGCCTGAACATGACGTGAAGAATGCTGCGGCTTGCGCTGTTGGTTCTGAGCCACCGACGGGGCACAGATGATCTGCTGATTGTTTACTGCTGATTGACTGCCATGTTGGATCAGTCAGGATGGGACAGCGATCTTCATTCGCAAATCGAAATTCACAACGTCATGTTGTGCAGCGACTTCTCGAAGATGATCAGGTTGTCGGCGTGCGTTGAGTCCCAGCGGATGCCGCAGATGTCGTAGCCGGCCTCGATGGCGAAGTGGATGAACTCCCGCTGGTGGTTCATGCACTCGGTGCGGATGTACTCGTACTCTCGATCGCGTGCCCAGGCCTGCTGCGCCTCCTGGAGCTGGCGGGCGATCCCCTTACGGCGAAACTCCGGCAGCACCGCCCCCAGCCAGTGGTAATACATCCCCGGCTTCAGTTCATAGCCGATCCAGAAACCGATTGGCCGACTCTCGAACAGCGCCACCAGGGGGAGCGAACAGCGCCGCCCGAGGAAGCGGCGCTGAAAGTAACCAACATCCGCCCGCGGCCGAAACATCTGATTATACAGCTCGGCAATCTGAACGAGCATCCGGTCGTCAGCGATGATGATCTCAACTTGCGCCACAGGAATACCTACGCGAACAACAAAGACGGAAGACGCAACAGTGAAGAACGAAACTCGGTACACAGGGCACGCAACTGCTTGCCTCAACCTTTGCATTCTTCACACATGCCACCATGATCCGTATCAGCTCATCTACCTCCTTGAGGAAACGCTGTGCGAGCTGGGTATCGAGCAATCGGCTGTCGCGGAGCGGTTCAAGCCAGTATCCCGTCTCGTCCGGCTGGAGCGCTAAATCGAGCTTGCTCACATACTCGGCCGACGACCTGGCCCGGCTAGCTTCCCGATACTGAGCGCCAAAAAGTACCGCATCTCAGTATCTGTCGCCGTATGGCCTCCCCGGCATCGTCCCTGCGGGGGATTTTGCGGAAGTGCTTGATGATGGCCAGGGCAAACCGCCGCGTTCTTTACGCCAGGTCGATCGGTTAACCGTCGCCTGCCATCGCGCCCTCTTCCGCCTTCTTTCTTCGCTCTTCCGT
>JAKORQ010000246.1 GCA_029777755.1 Planctomycetota bacterium | reverse complement strand
TGCGTCCGATATCCGGCTTTCGGTAGTCATCCCCTCCGCTGACGGGAAGCGTGAAGGGAATCTGGCACACCTGCTGGAGGACGTCTCGCGGCAGACATTGCGCCCGTTCGAGGTGGAGGTCGTGGCCGGCGTCTCACCGAATGGTAAGGCGCGCAACACCGGCATCGAGAGATGTCACGGCGATTACTTCATCTTCCTGGATGATGACGTCCGTCTCGGGCACGAGCGCGTATTCGAGGCGCTCGTCAGTGCGCTTGTAGAGCACGAGGATTTTGGCATCACGGGAACTGCCCAGCAGCTTCCTCCGAACTCGAGCCGTTTTCAGCGCGCCTGCGCCCAACAGATCTCGCGTTCTCAATCGCCCGTGGTAGACACCTTCACGGACAGCGACATGGTCACCACACAGTGCTGGGCCATGCCTCGGATGGTTCTGGACCAGGTCGGATTGTTCAACGACCGCATCATTCGGGGGGTGGATCCTGAAATGAGGCACCGGGTTCGCCAAGCTGGGTACCGGATCATCTGTGTGCCAGGTGTCTGGCACTACCATCCCATGCCCTCCACGCTGAAGGCACTCCTGCGCATGGCATGGCGGAATGGCGCGGCATCCGCCTACGCTCGTCGCCACTTCCCCGAAACGGTCCTCTACAACCCCGAGGGCCACGTTGGCGAGTTCAAGGCGCAGGTACCGCTAGCCTACCGAGTCTTGCGCCATGCGGCCGGCTTGGCACGCGACGTGGTCACCGGCCGCTGGTACGGCTTGCTCTACCGCACGATCTATGGCATCGCAGCGCTGTTCCCACGCAGGTAGCGGTAACTCGCCAATAGTGGCTTGCTCACCGCATCCGGATGTGCATTCCTCGCATTGCGGGGAGTGAAAGGAAGGTGCATCTTGAACACGATCGGGGATGCTGCTATAGAGCGCGTTGATTGCACTGTCTGTGGCTCATCTGATCACCGAGAAGTAGCCTGCCATGGTGAGTGGGGAGTCCGGCGCTGCAATCGATGCTCCATGATCTTCGTGAGCCCGCGGCCCACTGCCGAGGCTATGTCTGCGCTGTACGATCTCCACTATTTCGATGGCACGGGTGACTATGGCAACCAGGCGGATGAAGGTGGGATGCTTGCGAATGCCTCTGGCTACCTGGCGCGCACCCATTTCATTGTGCGCCGGGCATCTTAGCACACACTTCACCTGCATGGGGAGTGATGGAACGCGCCGCCAACTGGCAGTGGTGCCGATGCCCAGCGCCACCAATAAGCTACATCCCGGAACGAATGGAACCAGGCACCATGTCGCGTGAGAATGGACATAGGCCACTGGCCATCCTTATGGCCGCCGACGTCGATCCAGTGCCGCCCACCAGCGGCGCCGAGCGCGTGCTCCATGAGTATAGCGCACGACTTGCCGCTCGTGGCCACCGCACTATCGTGATCTGCCGCAGGGAAGATCGGCTAAAGCCAGAGAGCGAGGCCATCGGAGGCGTGCAGGTACATCGCTATGATGTCAACAGCAACGGCACTCTCACATTCTTGCGTTCCGCAATCCAAGGTGGCTCAGACTTATGCCGACAGATCGTTGCGTCGGAACATATCAATGTGATCAACCTTCACCAGCCTCTGGCAGCCGAGGGCGTCTTCCGTGTGCGAGAAGCACGTAACATCCCCCGTATTTACACTTTCCTCTCGCCATGGAGCGAGGAGTATCACATTCGGCATCCGGCCAGTGCGGGCATCCCTGCTGCACTGCATCATTGGGCCAATGTCACCGCTCGCCGCCTAATCGAGCGGCGCTGTCTCCACGCCTGCGAGCGGGTCCAGGTGCTCAGCGATTACTCTTACCAGCACTTGGCTCAAATCCACAGGGTGCCACGTAGCAAAGTCTCTATTATCCCCGGTGGCGTTGATACGGTCCGTTTTGCACCGGTCGAGGATCGCATAGCACCCAGGCGTAAGCTTGGCATCCCTCCGGATGCACTCCTGCTCCTCACAGTGCGTAACCTCGAGCCGCGTATGGGGGTTGATGCTCTTCTCGATGCCATGCCAACAGTCTGTCAAGCGCGCCCAGAGGTCCACCTCGTCATAGGAGGTAGTGGGCCCCTCACCACCCATCTGCAACAACGAGCAGCAGCTCTGAAGATCGATGAACATGTCACTTTCGCCGGCTTCATCCCAGAAGCGGATCTAGCATCATACTACGCGGCAGCTGATCTGTTCGTGCTACCTCCGCGTGGTCTGGAGGGGTTTGGGCTGGTGACCGTGGAGGCGATGGCCTGTGGCACGCCGGTACTGGGCACTCCCGTGGGCGGTACGCAAGAGATCCTGCGCGGCTTCGACGAGTCGTTCCTCTTCAGCGGCACATCGGCCGAGGATCTGGCAGAGGGCATCCTACAGCATCTGCCGCGCATCCGCGGCAACCAGGAGCTACGCGCGCGCTGCCGGGCCTACGTCGAGGAGAACTACAGTTGGGACGTCATCATCCCACGCATCGAGGCGCTCTTCTACGCCGCCGCCAGGGGCAACGCGGCACCCACCCACGCGCGTAACAAGGCTGAGTGCAACCAGGCTTAGCGTCTGCCATGCTCTCTATCCGTACCATCCGGAAGGACTGTAGGAATTCGCACCGTGCAACCCAAGATCGTGAATAGCCAGCGCACCCGGGCGCAGACTCGCGGGTCCTGGTATCTGGTCCCAGCGCTCCTGTCCCTGCTTCTGCTCTCGCCAGCACGCGCAGCCGATCTGAGCGGCGGCGCCGGCCTGCTGCTGGCACCCACGGCGGACTACGTGGGACGGGGCAGCTATGCATTCGGGATCACCACTGTGGACGAGCACTACCGGCCCTACTACAAAGAGCCGCATGCCACGGTGCTCCATTACTACCACATCGGGCTGTCTGGTGGCATCGATGTGACGATGGGGATCACCAACTTCGACGGCCGGCTCTTCGCACAGAAGTTCGGCAGCGAGCGCCCGCTCGGCTCCACGGCCGCGGGCACACCCGCCGGCGGCTGGAATATCGACCGCTCTCTAAGCGCACGTCTGCTCCTCCTGCGCCAGGGAAGGCACTCCCCTTCCCTCGCACTCGGTATGCGCGACCTCACGGGCACATCCAACTTCGGGGCGAATTACCTGGTAGCGAGCTATCGTTTTCCGAAGCCAGTCTGGGAGGCCAACACCACGCCCCCGGGGATTGGAGTGCATCTGGGGCTCGGCACCAACCGCCTGCACGGCCTCTTCGGCGGCATCGACTACTGGCCCACCTCGCGCCTGGGGGTGATGGCCGAGGCAGTCGACGGCCGTCTTCATGCCGGCTTGCGTTGGCGGGTCACGCGCCAGTTTCAGATCCAGCCGTCGCTCCTTGGCCTCCGCTGGCTAGGCGGCGGCATCGCCTACACCCATCGCATGTAGCTGTTGAAGAGCTCCGTCCGGGAGA
>JAKORQ010000245.1 GCA_029777755.1 Planctomycetota bacterium | reverse complement strand
GCACCGCCTCGTATTGCTCGTAAGCGCACTCAGTATCTTGCCTCTGCAGCAGGCAGTGGCCCAGAAGCCGGCGGCGGCTCCCTCCAACCTTCCTCAGCCCAGCGTATATCCCACTTCGTGGGAGCTGGATTTCACCTACCGCAAGCCCAGCCGCGTGGTTGTCGAACTGCCGGGGCAGGGCGTGCAGGCCTACTGGTATCTGCCCTATGTCGTGACCAACAAGACCGGCCAGGAGCGCAAGTTCCTGCCCGTGTTTGAACTGGTCGGCGAGGATGGCCAGATCCGTCGGTCCGACAAGAACATCCCCCCGGCCGTCATTGAGGCGATCCGCGTCCGTGAAGGGAACAAGTTCATCGTCAGTTCGGTGGAGGCGGCCGGCGATCTGCGCATCGGCGAGACGGAAGCCAAGTACGGCGTGGCCGTCTGGCCTGAGCCGATGCCGGAGATGGGCAGCTTCTCGATCCTCATCGGTGGTCTGACCGGCGAGTACCAGCGCGTGAAGAACGCTGCCGGCGAGGAAGTGATCCTCCGCAAGACTCTTCAGCTTAACTTCCTCATCCATGGCGATGACGTCTATCCCGGCGAGGACGAGATCAACGAGAACCCCTCGCTGTGGATCATGCGCTAAGCTGGATCTCGGCTTTCAATCCGTGATCTTCGATTGAGGCGGCGCAGCTGCGCAGGCAAGGCGCACTTGATCGTACCTTAGACTAATCGATCAGGTGCGCAAACGCGATCGATGATTGCGACTTTGGTCTTCGTAGAAACGCCAAGGGCGCACCTGTCGCGGCGTCCTGCCCATTGCGCCGTTTTTTCGCACCCTACATGATCCCTTCGTCGCTTCGTCACTCTGCTACTTCCTTAGCGCCCCTTACCCCTAGTATCTGTCCGCCTGGTGCAGTTGCGGATGCTCGTTGGGGAACAGCACCTTTACCAGGCGGCGGGCGTCGCCGGCCAGGCGGATGCCGCCTGATTCGCAGATCTCCAGCGGGTCGTCGGTGCCGATGATCAGCTGTGCGAGTTCGTCGCCGCCGGTGATGGAGTTCTTGCGCGACTTTGGTTTGCTGATGACGCTCACTTTTCCGCGCGAGATTACCAGCTCGGCCGATCCTTCCGGGGAGGTGATCGCAAGGTTGCCGCGATAGTCGTCCAGTTCTGAGGCCTTCAGTCGGCGCGACAGTTCCGGGGCCATCTTGTGCAGGCAGCTCTCCAGGTTGATCAGCCTCACCATGGCTCCGCCGCTCTTGATGTACTGCCTGTCCACCTTGCAGTTCAGTTGACGGAGCCTGCGGGCCAGCGGGCTGTTGTAGGGGAGGGTGTTGAAGACAATCTCCTTCGCCTGCTTCTTCCTTGCCAGCTTGCACAGCACCGAGAGGATCTCATCAACTTCGCCGGTCGCCTCGTGGCAGGTCAGGCGATTGGAGGCATCGATGTGCACGTGCCCGACCAGCTTCGTGCCTTTCTTCCATGCGTAGGCCTCGAGCTTGCCGCTGAACATGCAGTGGCCGCGGTGGAACGTGGGGCGGATGGCCGAGCCGGTTACATTGGCGTTGTAACGGTTGTGCAGCTCGGCGATGCGGGGATCGGGCTTGGCCTCGATGCTGCTGTAGCGGACGGAGGGAAGGTCCTTTGGCAGCGAGTCGACCGATATCGTCCAGGTCTCCTCGTTCCAGGCGCGGGTGTATCCGAAGCGATGGTAAAAGCCCCAGACGCCAAAGAGGATGCTCAGGTCATAGCCTCGCTGTCGCATCAGGTTGATGGAGTGCGGGATGGTCTTCGCCATCAGTCCCCGCTTGCGGTATTCTCCGTCGGTCGCCACGCAGCCGATGCCGCCGCAGCGCACCTTTGCAGACCCGATCCGCATGTCGTATCCCCACACGCCGAAATGCGTGACCATCATGCCATCGAGAAACCCGACGGATGACGCCTGCCAGTCATAGTGACTGTTCAGCAGGT
The DNA here is from genome assembly GCA_029777755.1 of Planctomycetota bacterium. GTDB lineage: Bacteria > Planctomycetota > Phycisphaerae > Tepidisphaerales > Tepidisphaeraceae > CAIQIQ01. Next base: position 12,953 of record JAKORQ010000245.1, on the reverse strand, counting down.
ACCAGTCCCGCAGGTCGCGGCGAAAGTCGTAGAACCGGCCGAAGGTCTTCGCGCACAGGTCGATGAGTTGATGGGCGTGTTCGATGGGGTCAGGTGAGATGACGGTAAGCTGAGATTTCGCCATGGCAGCATGATATCAATTCGATTTTGACAATCGAGAAAATGCCAGGTCCTCATGCCCGCAAGTTCTTGAGGCATCTCGTCATGCGGGCTTGCGTGCCGTGATCTGCAGATGCCCGCAGCGACCGGCCGATGCCGGGTCCTTCTGCAGCTCCAGCTCAAGACGAACCAGTCTCTTTATGGCGTCCGGGTGCTCAAGCAGGGTGCGATTGGCGCGCAGCGGCAGGATGGTCTTTCCGGCAACATCCAGCACCTCAAACCCGGCCGACTCAAACAGTCTGCGAAGCTGCGATGGTGTGAAGGTGGTAAGCTCGAAGCGTTCCTCCTCCTCGCTGGTGAGCCAGCGCGTCTTGCCGGTGCGCACGAATTGCTCGAGGGCATCGAGATTGCCGCGCTGGATGTAGTGATCGATCCCGCCCAGGCGATTGTCGGCCGTCACGCACGCCACACCGTCGGGCGCGAGTATCCGCGCCATCTCGCGCACCGCCCGCACCGGGTCGGAGCATATCGACAGGGGATCGCCCATCGCCATTACCAGCGCAAACTGCGCATCGGGAATCTCACTCATGTCGACGATATCGGCGACGATGGTCGTTCCCTTGCGGCCCTTCGGGCCCATCTCCTCCAGCTTCTGCTTCACCTGCTCGATCATCCCCGGCGAGTTGTCGAGGAAGCAGGTGGCAAACCCGCTCTTGAGCGTCTTTAGTCCCCACTTGCCCGTGCCGCAGCCCAGGTCGATGCACTTGGCGGAGAGATCGCGCGGAAGGTGCGGCTTGACCAGCCGCCAGGTGATCTCATCATGGAATGCCCAGAACGGGTCGGCGTAGATCTCATCATACTTCGCGGCGACGCGATCATGGTACTTCCGCGAAGCCCGGGAGCCTTTGTCGAAGTTACGCTTCATGGACGACTCTGATTGAAACCACCGATCAACACACACGGTTGATTTTCGACTTGCGATTTTCAGTTTGCGATCGACCCGCCCAGGCAGGCAATAACGTGCAATCAGCAGCGGGATATGCGTAAATCTGTGTTCATCTGTGATTCCTCTAAAGTCGGTTGCGGCTCTGCCGCCCAGTGCATCTGTGGTTCCAGGAAACCTCTATTCCTGGCCAAGTTTCCTATAGTACTGCTTTAGCGCGTTTTCCCAAGCCGGGGGGAGGGGGCCGTTGATGGCGTCGTTGATTTCGCGCTGGATCTTGCGGTTGCCGGTTGGCGTGGTGTCATGCTGCACCGAGATTTCACCGCCGATGAGTGTGCGCGAGCGATCGAGCGTGTCCAGCAGTATGTCACGGCGGCGAAGCGCGTTCTGGTAGCGGTTGGCACTCAAGTCGGATTCCAGCCGCCGCATGATGGCCACCGCCTCCAGCAGCTTGAAGTTGTCATAGCTCCCGAGCTGGTATTGCAGGTTCAATCGCTCGGCCGTGTTGCGCAGCTCGGCCTGGCGCTGCTTCAGGCGTTCCATCTGCTGCTTGATCTCCGGTGCGGTCGGTCCTTCCAGCCCGGCCCCGCCCTGGCCTGAGAGTTTGCCACCGCCGGTTGCCCCGCCCACCGGGTCGTTGGAAGTGTCCTTGATCTGTCCCTGCTGGAATGCGGTTGGGTCGAGCCGGGTTGGCGTGTTCCTGCCGCCCTTGCCGGTGGCGGTTTCCTCCACCATTTCTCCCTGGCTTCTCCCGGAGCGACCCTCGCCGGACCTGCCGCCCATCTCGTTGTCGTTCGGGAGCGTGTTGCCGGTTACTCCCTTGGCGCTCATGTTGTCGATCGGGCCATCCATCGCATCCCAGCCGGCCCCGATATCCAGCGAGTCATGCCAGTTGGCATTGGCATCCTCGATGTCCTCGAACAGATCCTCCTGTTCCTCCATCAGTTCGCCGATCATGTCCTCCAGCTCGATCGGCAGCTCTGCCATCGGCGGCTCGGCGCGCTCAAGCTGATCCTCCTGCGTCCACTTGAAGCGGTCAGGCTTCTCCAGCAGCCATTTCTCCAGGTTGCTGTTGATCTCCTTCGCCAGTTCCAGCGCCATCTCCTCGTGGCTGATCGCCAGCTCGACCATCTGCTCCCTGAGCGCGCCCTTGGCCATGGTGACCTCGGCGTATACCTCCAGCAGCTCACGCAGCAGCGACGCGTTGGCCATGTCCTGCTCGGCGAGGTTGGAGAAATCGCTGATGGTATCCTTCATGAAGGCATCCATCTTCTCCTGCGCCTGCTGTAGTTCCTCCAGCAACTTCTTGTCGGCCTCGTCAAAGTTGTCGACCGGTTTTTTCGCCAGCCCGGCCGTCTGGTTCAAAATCCGCTGCTCTTCCTCGATGAACTTCTTGAGTGCCTCGTCCAGCTTTCGGTACTGCTCGGCCGGCGAGTCAATGTCGCCTGCCCTCTTCTGGGCGGCGGGGTCGTTGAGCTTCGCCTGCGTGTTGAGGATCGCCAGCAGATCCTCGAGTGTGAGGATGATGCGCCGCTGCCGGGCATCCAGTTCGGTCAGCAGCGTGGCAAGGGCGGTTGGCTCCTGCTCGGAGATGGCCGCCCGCGCGTAGTCGATCGCCTCCCGCGCGGTTCCGCCGGCCAGCACCTGCAGCGTCTTCTGAATGATTCGATCCGATGCCTCGAACGTGAACGTCTCGGCCACGTGCAGCATCTGTGCCCTCAGGTCGCTCTGGCCTGCATGGATCGGGGGCAGCTTAGAGTTGTCTAACTTGGGTCCGGAAATCGCCTGTGTATCGGCCCGAAGCTTCTTCTGCCGCTCCAGCATCCCCTGGAGGGCTTCCTGGAGCTTGCCGATGCGCTTCTCCTGCTCCCTGGCCAATTCCTGTGGATCACGGAAGCGAATCTCCACCCGTCTCCCGCGTGTCGTCTGCATTCCCATGTCGGACGCCAGCGACAACAGATCACGATTGTCGCTCGCCTCCACCTGTACCCAGATTGAGTTGCCATGTCTGGCGACGTCCTGGGGGATGGTCAGCTTTGCGCTAAACTCCTCGGCCGTGGGGCGATTGCTGTAGTTTCTCTCGGCCGCGATCTGCATCGGCTCATCTTCCGATGCCGACCACAGCAGGCGGGCTGATGACAGTCCATAGTCATCCCGCAGCCGCGCCTCGACCTGGAGTTCCTGCGTGGGGGCGACCGATGCGTCAAACTGCGGCCAGCGCATCTCTACTCCCGGCGCCTGGTCGATCGTGCACTGTAGAAGCAGCGGCTGCTCAGGTACGCGGGCGATGATCTGGCCGGTTGAGTCAATCAGGAGAAGCGAAACCGGCGTGGCATCGCGCAACGGCAGCTCGGCCGAGAACCTCTTGCCGTCCATCTGCGATATCGCGGCCATCGGCTGGCTGCCATTTTCGCCAATCTGCAACATGCCGCTTGTGACGGGGATGTCGATGTCGAAAGCCAGCTTGACGATAGAGCCCTGCGGGGCGATCACCGGAGTCTTGCCCAGCTCGGAAGCGGCGACCTGCATCGTCTGCGGCTGTGCCCGCGTGTATGCCGGCGGCGTGATGTTGACGGTGACTGATTCAAGTGAGACCTGGCGGATGGCGGTCACTTCATACCAGCGGCTCTGTGTTCCACCTGCGTCGATGCGGTAGCGGGTGCTTTCATCGATGTGGTTGCGGACAAAGGTGAACCGTCGACGACCCTCGGCATCAACGGTGGCCTGCATGGCGGCCGGTTGAGGCTGGTCCTCGAAGATCACCTGGGCGGAAAACTCCCCCGGCCCGGCCGCAATGGCGGTGATCTCCAGCGATCTTCCCTTTATCACCGTGGCATCTCCGGGGATGACCTCAACGATCTCAACCGCACCCTGAAGCGGCACAAACTCGGTTGGCCGAACCATCTGGGCGGCCCCATGGAGAAGGCGCGGCGAAAACAGCAGGCCGATCAGGAGAAGGGGGACAACGATGGAGGCGGAGATGATGGCCGGCCGGCGCAGCTCGGAGAATTCTATGGCCTGGCTAAGCGGCCGCTGCGATACCTCAGAGGCGATCTCACGGAAGATCTCATCCATCCATGGATTGGCGCCCAGGTCATCGGCGCGAGCCAGCAACAGCATGTTGGTCAGCCCGTTATGGGTGCCTGGTATACGCTGCTCGACCATGCGGGCGACCGCCAGGGCACGCGGGCGAAGGATCAGTGGTTTGCCGATCCAGATGAGAAACGCCACCGCGTTGGCGAGCAGAGTGAGGATGGCGATACCGCGCGTCAGCCACCCCGGCCCGAGGAAACTTGCCAGCAGGGCGGCGGCCACCAGCGTCGCCGCGGCGAACGTGACAAACAGGATCGCCCCCCGCACCAGCAGGTATCCGCGATAGCGCTGCCCGACGGCATCGAGCAGGTCCTCGACGAGTGCATAGGCAGGATGGTCGGTCAACGTGCTCACTGCTGCTTTATACCCATTCTAACCCGCTTTGATGGCGCATGAATGAGAATTGCGGCAGCCTGCCGGCCGATGCTATTTATGCGGCTATACGTCTGCCTGTGCCGGGCCGATCTCCTCTTGTGCCGGTTCAGATGGCGTTTCCGCGGCGGCAGAGATGCCCTTGCTTGCCAGGAACTCGGCCAGGGCTGCCTGCTCCAGGGCACGATGCTCCGTTTCCTTCTCCTGGAGGCGGTCCATGTCCACCATGTCACGGGCGAGGCGGGCCTTGCCGGCCGACTGCTCATAACGCCTCGGGGTTCAGCTCCTCTATGCCGGAGATGAACAGGCCGAAGAAGCCCCGAGAGAGCTGCAGTTAAAGTACACCTTTGCCAACTGTTTGTAAGCAGAATAACTCGATTGATTGCCTGGCGAAAAGAATGCGCCGCCGATCACAAGAATCAGCGGCGCATCCGGTGCTTTCATCGACCGTAGGTGTTTCTAGCGGGCCTGGGCCGACTCAGTCTGCGGCAGCATGCGAATCGCCAGGTCACGCGAGAGCTGCGGAATGCTCAGCTTCAGCTTTCCATCGCTGGTACTGGCCACCTGCCGGTTCACTACATCGCCATCCTGAGTGGAGACGATCTCGATGCTGTACGTGCCATCGGCCAGGCCGGGCACTTCCACCTCGATATCGGTGATGTTCACAGCCTTGTTGCCGAAGGTGTCGCTGAGCATGCGGCTGTAGCTCTGGTTCAGCACATACAGGAAGGCATGGGTGCCATTGGTCCATCCGATCGGCTGCACGATGCCATCTGGCTCGGGGAAGTTGTAGGTGATCACGATGCGGTTCACACGCACCCAGTCACCCTGTACGCCAAACTTCACCTGCTGCGGGCCCTTTGTCACCGGCACCGATACCCACTGCTCCTCCTCACGCAAAAGTCGCCGGCCATCCTCGAACTTCTGCGCCTTCACAAGCTTCCAGGGCTCGTTGTCGCTGGAGCGGACGAAGACCTCCATGGTGCTGTCGTTGTTGCCGATCTCGCGACACTCGATGTGGAACTGGCCGTCGGCCGGCATGTTGAAAACAAACTCCGGCTGCGAGTGCCACTCCATGTGCTTCTTGCTGTAAGTAGATGGAGCGAATCCCTCCAGCCACGCCGTCGACTCAGAGAGGTCAACCTCGAAGCGGTCGCGCGTGGCACGCACGCCCCAGCGCGGCAGGTCGCCGTAGGGGGTCATGATCGTCGCCCGCATGTATGGTCCTTCCGAGTCGGCCTTGGCGGTGACGACGTTCGCCTCCAGCTTCCTCCACGGCTGACTATTCAGTGGCAGCGACTGGGCAAAGCGCATCACTGGCAGGAACTCATCCCACGAGTCGGTGCGATCCACCAGCACATGGTCCCACACCATGATGCCGCCCAGCCCGCGGGCAAAGCCGGTCCAGAGCTGCTCGTGCAGTTCCTGCCGGAACAGGTTCACCACCGGCGTGTAGAAGCACTCCTGCACCACGTTTGGCTTGTTCGGGTTGGGAAGAGCCAGCGCCTGGGCGTAATCGGTGAACTTCTCCGCCTCGTAGCGGAGGTTGCTGCCGTAGATGATCGGACGCCATCCCTCGAACAGCTCATGCACATAGCTGCTCACTTCCTTCAGCCAGGGCAGTGTCTTCTCGGTGGGCGACTGGTAGTCGTTCATGGAGTTGATCGCCCACAGGGAAGGGCTGTATCCCCAACGGGCGATGATGTAGTGCAGGCGATTGCGATACAGCCGCCGCGCTTCCTCATTCACGAACACGTCCTGGGGATTCTCGCACGGGCCGCCGTTGCGGACGTTGTAGGGGTGTCCGCCCCAGGTGCCCATGTAGACGTTATTGTTGCGCAGCTCGTCGTTGTCCTCCGTCACCAGCATGATGCGCAGGCCCTGCTCCTCGGCCAGTTGGAAGACCCGATCCAGCGCCGACGAGATCATCTGGTTGTAGTGGTTGGCGCCGCCGTAATCGAGCCAGGCGTGGTTGTTGTTCTGCGGCGTCCATTCCAGCCACGCCCAGTGGCACAGCCAGACGCGGGTGGCGTTCATCTTCCCCCTTGCCCGGCCGAAGTAGTGCTCATACGACACCGGGCCCTTGATTCCCTTGGAGGCCTCTTCCGTCCGCGTCCAGGCGACATTGGAGCCAACCGCGAAGAACAGGCTGCTGTCGGCGCTGTTCTCGAAGTACATGGGGTTGGTCCTGGATACCCTCACAAAGCCCTTGTTGTCGGAAGGTGTCACCGAGAAGCTCTGCTCGCTGGAGCGAGCCAGTTGCCCGCTGGCGTCGCTGGCCTGGATGACGATGCGGTACTCGCCCACCTGGTCAGGGGCGTAACGCACGCGCCACTCCGGCGTACCGGCCGGGCGATAGTTCTTGTTCACAGTCATGAGCGTCAGCCCCTCGGCCGGCTCATAGGGGGCGCAGAAAAATGCGGGGACGGTGGCGGTCGTGCCGTCCGGGCGGGTGATCAGGGCATCCACGCGAACCTGATCGGGGTCAAACGGGTTCCGGTAGCTGCCAGATAAGTCAAATCCGACCTCCAGCCGGGAAAACGCCGGCACCGAGGCCGCCGACAGGCGCAGTTCGCCTATCGCCAGGTTCTCTCCCTTTCCGGCATAGCGGTCGCGTATCTCACTCATCCGCACTGCCAGTTCCTGCGGATCCGCGATCGGCGGCGGCTTGGGCGCAGCCTGGGCAAGCGATGCCGACGTGATCGACGCGGCGAGCAGGCATGACACAGTCCAGTGGCGCAATCTCATAGACTCTCCGATGGAAACGAAGTAGTTGTTAGACCCCATCGTAAAGCGCTTTACAAAGCGAGTAAAAGAAATTTCTATCAAGTTTTCCTCGGACAAAACGCAAAAGTTGCTCATTCTGTGCCGCTCAAGATTACAAAACCGCTTTTTTAAGCCAGTATCGGCATTTATTGCTCTTAGAGCCGTTCCACCCAAAGTGGAGCGGGCGGTCCCCGCCCCCGCGGGAGATAAGGTGATCCTCGACGAACATGCACGATCAGAGCCGGGCGACGCGCATCCCTTGTTCAGTACGAAGCGACGAAGTCACCCAAGGTTGACTTCTCGATGCCGGTCAACTTCTGCCGACTCGGGGGCGCGCGGCTGGAGGACAAGCCGCTCCCCTTAAAGTGGAGCAGTTCCAGGCTACCCATACAGGCGCCCCAAAAAGAGTGTGGCACGCGACTTTCGCCGCGTGCCACCTGCATTGCCATCAAACGTGACTGCTATCGTGCAAACGTCCCGGAGCCGGGGAGGTTGCTTCTGCCCTGCCAGTCGGGCCGCCACCAGATCTGCGCCGACTGCTCACCTATAGCATCGACATCCTTCACGCAGGCGTTGAAGCGCAGATCCTGCCAGCCGCTGTCCCGTTTCGCCTTCTCGTTCAGGTACTTGACGGGGATGGCGATCTCCACGCTGTAACCCTGCTGGGTGCGGACGGCCGCGAAGCGAGTGTTCGCCGGCATGTTGTCGGCCTCCAGCAGTCTGGAGGGCGCATCACCGTCGCCGGGCAGTATCGTCATGCGCAGCACGTTGTTGAACATCTCCCTGCGGACGCCCACGCCACTGAGGCGCTCCTTGTCAGGGCGGGTATCGAGCCACAGTTCCACGCCATCGCCATTTTCGCCGACGATCACAGCATCGTCGCTCACCGCCACGGCGATATAGAGATTCTCTGCATCGTGCGACAGGGCAAACTTTGCCGACACGTCGCTGTCCCCGGTGAATGCCATGGCATTTCCGCCGATCACCCGCGGGCGTGACAGGTCATGCGGCAGTTCGCCCCACTCGGTCAGCCTGCCATCCACCTCGACTGGGGCGGCGGCCTCGATCACTTTGCCCACGACATCCAGTTCCAGCGATGCCTTGATCGGCCATACGGACGGCGAATCATCCGCCACCTCATACCTGGCGACACCCTCGAACTCGATCGGACGAATGTCCAGCGGGTTCATCGGCCTGGCTGCCTTCAGCTCGATCGGGAAGGCCTGCCGCGACTTCGGCTCCAGCGTCACATCGAAGCTGCGGGGAGTGATGGTAAGCGAAGGATGCGGCTTGATCGTGCCGCTAATGCGCCCGGCGTTGTCGGTCCAGTTCTGGATGACGATCTCCGCCTGGATGGTCGTGACGTTCTCGTCGGCGATCCGCACCGGCGGGAAGTGCACGGCCCGGTCCACCGACCAGGCGATCGACTTGTTCGCCGGCGTGCGGACGTTGGAGGGATGCACGTGATTGATATCGACGTTCGCCACCAGCGGCTTGTCGTTGGTCTTCACCGACACCCACGCGACATGGTCAAAATCACCATACGCCGGGCCGCGCAGCAGGTTGCCGCCGCCGGTCACGCTCAGGGTATAGTACTCGTTGCCGTTGTTGCGGATCTCCTTGAGGTACTGGTGACTGTGGCCGGCAAAGACGGTGTGCGGGCGGTCGGCCAGTAGCGCCTCAATCTCCTTCCAGCCGGGAGCGTTCGGCTCCTGCCACAACGGGGCGTGCAGGAACACGAACGTCCACAGCGGCTTTGGGTTCTCCTCCAGCACCTTCCTGAAGTAGGCAACCTGCTCCTCGCCGATGCCGCGACGGTGGTTGTTGTCGATGGCATTCATGCACAGGAACAGAGCGCCCTTGTAGGTGAAGTGGTAATACTCGCGGCCAAAGCGCTCGTTCCAGATCGGCTTCATCACCGGTGAGCCGAAATCATGGTTGCCCACGACGAAGAAGAAGGGCGGCTCCAGCGGCTTGAGCCAGGGCAGGAACTCATCCCACATGGCGTTGATCTCCTCGGCCGTGGGGCGATAGCCGTTAATGAAATCGCCGACGCTCATGACAAAGTCGGGCTGCAGGAGATTCAGCGTCTTTACCGCCCGGATGAACGGACCTCGCCGCATGTTGCCGGCATTGTCGGAGACCACCGCGAACTGGAAGGCGACCTGGTCGGCCTTGAAGTCCAGGTGCGTCCAGGGATTGGCGCCGCGCGACACCTCTATGCGCAGGCCGGATCGGTTGATCATCGTCGTTTCCGGATTCTCCGGCTCCAGGTGAAGCTCCGCCGGCAGCTTGCGCAAGCGTCGCTCGACATTCATCAGGGCACGCCCAGCGTGATACGGTTCCTTCCAGTGGCCGCTCTTGTTCTGCCCGGGGTTGGCAATCCCGTCAGGAGAGGTGGTCGTGTACCAGCCCTTGTTCACATGGTCGAGTTGATACGTGTGCATGAAGCGCCACTGCTCCAGGAAACGCTGGCCGTACAGTGGTGTTTCCCGGCCAAACCGCTCATGGAAGAGCATCAGCGTATTAAGCCCCTCGGCCTGCACCCACCAGAGCTTGGTCTTGTCATGGGGATGGCGGAATGCCGAGCCTTTGTCGAAGAAGCCGCCGTTGTCCTTGTCCCAGCCATAGGTGAGGGCATGGTCGACGAGCATCTTTGCCATCTTCCAGGTCTTCTCATCCTCTCCCATCCCAAGCACCTCGGCCGCCTCGACCATCAGGTATGCGGCCTCCACGTCATGGCCGAACGAATCGTGATCGGGCACTGCTCGCCAGTCGCGTGTGAAGAACAGGTTCAGGCATCCCGGCTCGACGGCGATGCGATCGCGCATGAGCAGCAGCAGCTCCTCCAGCCGCTTGCGCAGGAGGGGATCAGGCCAGACGCGATACAGTTCCGTGAAAGACTCCAGCAGGTGCAGGTGCGTGTTCTGGTCCTTGTAGCCATAAAAGGTTCCCAGCGGATCAAACGGCTTGCCGCGCTGCGACTGCTCGGGCGAGAGGATCGGAGTGCCATCGGCGAGGAACGCCTCAAGATATCCGCCGTGCTCGGAGTCGTAGCCATGCTGATCGAGCCAGCGGAAGGTGTCGATCGCCAGTTCAAGCCCGCCGGACTCCGGATCAACCCGGTGGGCGGCCGCCGCCGCATAAATAGCGAATGACAGGGCATACGCGTGCTTCTCATCCATGAAAAAGTCGGTGCCGCTGCCATCGGGGAGGCGGGCAAAATACAGCCCGCCGTTCTCGCGATCGACAAACACCTCCTTGAGGTGCCTGATGCCATGGCGGAGATATCCGATGTACTGCTCGCGCAGCTCAGGGTAGGTCTCGGCGACAGTCGCGCAGGTCCATACCACGCGGCTCTGGAAAACCAGCGTTCGCTGCTCTGAGTCATCGACTCGCTGCCAGGTCTCGCTCCAGGTCTCATGGAAACCTCCGCGTTCGTTGTCGACGCTGCGCGGCAGCCAGGGCCTGAGGTTGTGTTCCATCAGTACCTGGTGAATCTTCTCCGCCAGCGCCGGCGTGAGTGGTTCAAGCGGAGGCGGGGCGGCGGGCGACTGGGCGATGAACAGGCAACTCAACAGCAGCGACGCAGCAAACAGGCAGACACGGGAAAGCATGCAATTACTCCGGCGAACGATATGCGAATAAACAAGAAAGCCAGTGAAAATGCGAAGGAGCACCGCACTTTCACTGGCTTCAGGCTCGGTCTAGACGATTACCTGCTCCAGGACCGCCGGGGCAACTACTTGTCCTGGCGGGAGTTCCACTGCCAGTGGGTTTCCCACAGCGGATTGATTGAGCCATCCGCCAGCTTGCGGGCACCGACGTTCTTGGTGAAGTCGGTCGTCTCCACGTGGCCGTCCACGAACAGGATGTTGGCCCGGTTGTTGTGGCGGTAGTCGATCACGTTGTAATTGAACGGCTTGTTAAAGTCAGGCTCCAGCACCATCCACTGGTAGGAGTTGTCGCCGTACGGGTCGTCTGAACCGTTGCTGGGATCCTTGTCCAGGTTCCGGTTGGCGTCGGCCATCCAGATCTTCTCGGAAGCATTCTTGATGCGGGCGATCGGGCCGGGCAGCTTGTAGTCGGCCGCCTCAACAAACGCGCCGTTGAGCTGCCTGATCTTGCCCGCGTAGCGGGTCATGGCGTAGCTCTTGCCCAGGTGGTTGGGGCTGATGTCGGCCAGCGCGTGGCTGGGGCAGGTGTAGACGGTGGTGTTGTTGTTCTGCTGTTCCACCGGGCGAACCACCTTGACGTAGGGGTCAAGCCGATACTGCCACCAGTTGTTGAAGTTGCTCTCGTTATTCGGCGTGGAATAACCCCAGTCGACAAACGGCATGCAGAAGCCCTTGTTGTCGTTGGTGTACATCAGCAGGGCCAGGCCGATCTGCCGAAGCCCGGAGGAGCATTTCACCGTGTTGGCGGCTTCCCTTGCTCGTGCCAGGCTGGGCAGCAGTATCGAGACCAGCAGTGCAATGATCCCGATGACTACCAATAGCTCAACTAACGTAAAAGCGCGACGTGCTTGCATGACAGACCTCCTCAACAATCCGGAGCCTTCGATGTGGCAGTCCGGGAACATGGCTTAAAGTCAACCTTCTTTTCTTGGAGCCGATGTGGATTCCCGCACCACGAGGTGCTCGGGAACCCACTTGCGTTCAGGTCCAGTAGAGATGTATGACGGCTCCCTCTGCTTGCGGGCTATGCGCTCCAGCAGCATGTCGGCCGCCATCCGCCCGATCTGGTCACCCGGTAGGGAGATGCACGTGATCGGCGGAGTCATTGCCTCGATCGGGAATACATCGTTAAAGCATGCCAGGCTGATATCCTCAGGGATGCGAATCCCCCGCTTCCAGCAGGCATGGCGGACATAAACCGCCATCACATGGTCGTGACAGATCACGGCCGTCGGGCGGTTCCTGCCGCTGACAAAGTCTTCAATGAACGGGTCAACCGTCTCGTCGTTCCGTACGCACACGTACTGGCCCAGGCCCATCTGCTGCATCACCTGCTCGTAGGTCTCGCGGCGATGCAGGACGCTGTAGTGCGGGTGGCGAGCGCGGTAGAGGAACGTGATGCGCTTGTGCCCCAGGTCCAGCAGGTGATTCATCAACTGCTGCATGCCGTTGCGGTCGTCGGCCGCCACCTGCGGAACCGGCAGATCGCTGATCAGGTTACACAGGACCATCGGGAGATGGGCCTCACGCAGAATCTGGCCGAACTCCACCGGCATGGGGTTGAGCACGACACAACCGTCAAGGCGATCGGGACGTATAACATCCTGCCAGCTATCCGGGTCCGCGGTTGCGGTGGAAACCAGCAACTGGTAATAACCAGCGGCGTTAAACGTCTCCGCCAGGGCGCTGATGATTGCCTCATTAACGGCGCTCATGAACGGAGCCCGACGGGCATACACCAGGCCGATCGTAAAAGTCTGTTTCCTGGCGAGTGCCTGGGCCCGCCAGTTGGGGCGGTATCCCAGTTCCCGGGCTACCTGGATGGCCCGTCGACGCGTCGCCTCGCTCAGATGGCAGTCTGTCCGCCGGTTAAGGGCGAGACTGACGGTGCTCTGTGACAGGCCGGCGGCACGGGCGACCTCCTTCAAGGTCACTCGCTGCGGCGGCGTCTGCAGAGATGTCGATTTTGCCATGCAGTTACTGTAAAGCGCTCTAACTGGCCT
>JAKORQ010000244.1 GCA_029777755.1 Planctomycetota bacterium | reverse complement strand
CCTCGCCCAGGTACAGCGTATTGAACACACCATCGATCCGGACGCGCCCCTCGGACGGCTCGATGACAAGCGGGATGCGCACCAGCGTCTGGGCCCCCTGCCTATCCGGCTGGACGTCTGCGAGCTGGGTGATCCCCGGCCACTCGTTCGCCCACGCATAGACGGCCGGCCACAGGTCGCGCGACTTGGTCGCCATCGTGCTGCTCAGCAACGAACGCAGGATCATGCCCTTGTGCTGCTCATCCTGCGTGGCAAGCCCCGATACGGCGGTGTACTCATCCACCGGCCGAACATTGGCGCTGTTGAGTACCGCCTGCGTTTCACCCTGACCCAACGCCGGCATGGACAGGCGATACAGCCCCCAACTGAGCTGCGCCGAACTCAGGGTCGTGCCGATGCCATTGTTAACGGTAAGCTCCAGCCCGCGCGGGCCGAACCTGCCGGTGGCGCTGGCGGTCTTACTGCGGTCAACAGCAGTGGCCAGGCCGACCAGGTCCACACGCTGTGGATTCACGTTGATGCGCTCCAGGGTGGCCGGCCACTGCGAAAGTAGCGGCCGCTCCTGCCGCACCAGTGCCGTTCGCATCGCTATAGACGCTTCCTGCACCTGGCGAGTTACCATCTGCTGTGAACCGCTGACGGCCGAGAATTCATGGGCATATGAGCCTTCAGGCGAGGCATCGACGATCGTAAGGCGGGCTTCCTGCAGCGGCTCTGCCTCCTGTCGCAGTGCTGCCAGCAGGGAGAAGATCGCGGCGATCAGCACCGTCGCGCCAAGCGTCACCTTAAACGCGGTGGGCCGATTCGCTCCACGCCAGATGAGGTGAGAGACAATCACCAGCAGGACCAGCACCCCCACGGCGCTGGCCGCCAGCGACCAACTGGCCGCCTGCCGTCCCAGCATCGGCTCCATCAGCTCAGGATACTTCTGCTGGGCCTCGGTGCCGCGGTACCCAACGGGCGACCGGCTGAACCCAATAAGCTCATACCATACCTCGGCGGAGCGATTGTCCTCCTCCGGCAGTGCGCCCGGAGGGAAGCTGGTGAAGACCACCCGGCCAAGCCCGTAGCTGCGGTAGGCCGCATGGACAAACTGCTCATCCTTGAGAAGTACCTTTCCCTCCCCGGCGATCGCCTCGGCACACGGAAGGTATTGGACAAACTGCAGCGGCTTGCCATCCGGACCAATCACCTGGTTGGCTTCACGATTGCCGATCACCCGCACCGGCAAGAGCGGCTCGATCCAACTCCCCGAGATCTGCTCATGCTTGGGAGCTGAGATAAGCAGCACGCCGCCGGCCCGCACGTAATCCAGCAGTGCCGCGCGAGCCTCCGGCGAAATCTCATCAAAGTCCATGCCGGCGAGGCTCACCATATAGGCGCTGGTGTACGGCACCCAGGTCGGCATGGCGCCGATCACATCGAGCTGCGCCTGGCTGGCGTTTATTTCATTGGCGTTCTTGAGGATGGCGCTGACAGAGTCGAGGAGTTGGTATTCGCTGAGGTCCGGGTCGCTGCCGGTGATGGAGATGAAAAAGCCGTGCTCGTAGATTCCGTTGGGCAGGTAGTTTGCCTCATCATGGAAGGAGGCGCCGGTCATCTCCACCCTGGCGAGTTGCGCTCCTGATTTGTCGTTGAGCGTCACCCACGCCAGGCGGGTCTCTTTTGACGCAGGGAAATACCCCCAGATCGTCTTGCGCACCCGGCTGCGCGGCGGCGATTTCACGTTGGCGCGAAACTCCGGCGTACCCTCCGCGATCGGCACAACGCGAACAGTGCCGACAATCTCGCGGTCGGAGTCGTTCCTGACTTCCACCCGCACCGGCACCCAGTGATCAGAAATGTACGTAGCGCCGAACGGAAGCGAGCCGATGACACTGATGTCCTGTGCCCGGGCCGCGCCCATCAGGCAAAACAACAGCGCAACCGTCAGTATCAACAGCCGGCCAACGGCAGCTTTTCTGCCTAAACACATGAAACCTAGTTGCACAGCACTGCTCCTCGGACCTGACGAGCAAATGATTTGTAGTCCCGATCTGATGGGAAACTTTTTATGTCGTACCAGATTACGTCGTTTTTTCAAAGCACGCGTTCAACAGTAGCCGCGTGTTTTGATTGGTCGGCACTGATAATCTCGCGCACGACATAGAGGGGACGCGCCTGGATTTGCCGGTAGATTCTTCCGATGTATTCACCGAGGATCCCCAGCAGCAGCATCTGTACGCCACCCAGGAAAAACAGCCCCGCGGTCTGCAGGGCATACCCGGGAATCTCCAATTGGCTCATCAGCTTCTGCGCCACCAGGATCATCACCATGACCAGGCTTCCCAGCGTCACGAGAAAGCCAAGCGCTGATGCCAGGCGCAATGGCAAGATGGAGAATCCCACAGCCGCATCCAGCGAGAGCCATAGCAGCTTGAGCGTGTTGTACTTTGTCTCCCCCGACACCCGTTCCGGCCGCTCGTACTCCACCGCGGTGCTCCTGAACCCCGTCCAGGCGATCAGCCCGCGCATGAACCGGTCATGCTCGCGGCAGCGCTTCACCGCATCCAGCACGCGCCGGTCGATCAGGCGGAAGTCTCCCACATCAAGCGGGATCTGCACCTCCGAGAGGGCCGAGAGGATGCGGTAAAACAGCCACGAGGTGCATCGCTTGTACGCCGATTCACCCTTGCGCTTTGATCGGCGGGCGTAGATGATCTCATACCCCTCGCGCCAACGGGCGAACATCTGCTCGATCACCTCCGGCGGATCCTGCAGGTCGGCGTCCATCAGCACGATCGCATCACCGTCGGCCGCATCCAGACCAGCCGTCGACGCCGCCTCGTGGCCGAAGTTTCGCGAGAAGACTATGCCCTTCACCCGCGGGTCAGCGTGGGCCAGTTCGGCAATCACCTTTGCGGAGCTATCAGTGCTGCCGTCATCGACGAAGATGATCTGCCCCTCGACCTTCAGGCGATCGAAGACGGCCGAGAGCCGCGAATGCAGCGGGCGAAGATTTGACTCTTCATTGAGCAGTGGGACAACTACCGATAGCCGCATGATCCTCACTTTACGCCCCCGTGGCGGCAAACGCTACGCCATCATCTTCTGCTCCCGCATTCGATAGCGCCGCGGCGGCAGGCCGAAATGCCGCCGAAAGCTCGCATAAAAGTAGCCGACATTGGAAAGACCCACGTCGGCGGCGATATCCAGTATCGGCCGGCAGGTCATGCGCAACTCCCGCGCCGCATACTCCATGCGCAACTCGTTGACCAGTTGGCCGGCCGTCATGCCGGTACAGCGTCGGACCACGCGATTCAGATGCTCCGGCGAGCGTCCCGCCAGCGCCGCCAGCCCTGATACCCCATTGGGCAGATGTGCCGGCGAGGAGAAGCGCTCTATCGCGTCTGCCAGCCAATCGGGCAATGGACCGCGCACCGATCGCACCGGACCGGCCGCCCGCGGACGCCCCAGTCGCAGCAATGTCGTCAGGAACCAGTCCAACTCCATGGCCGGCTGGTTGATCATGGAGACACCGGCGGCCCAGGCCGACAGCATCTGCATCTGCGCCATCTCAAGCCGCCAGCGCGTAGGCAGGCTTCCCTCACCATCCCATGGCCATGGCTCCAGTTCGTGGCCGTAGCGCTCGCGCAGGGCCTCGACGTGGCGGGCCGGCATCGCCACATTGACCAGCGTAAGGACGTTGTCACCGCGCACAGAAAAGGTGTGGCAATCGCGCTGGCGAACCAGTATCAGGTCGCCCACATCCAGGCGCAGCCGCTGGCCATTAATCCAGTGGACTCCCGGCCCCTGCTCCACCCAGAACAGCTCAAGAAAGTCGTGCGTGTGCTCCTGGAATGGTGAAGTGCTTGAATACACGCCCCTGGCGACATGAAATCGCCCGCCCGGCGGAGCAATTGAGGACCAGTATATCGTGTTCATGGAACAAATATCAGTTTAACATCAATAACGGTCCTTATCAGTGGCAAGAAACGTCCGATTCGTGCAGATACGCTGAAGCGCGTCTCAAGCGAAAGAGGACGAGCATGACTCCGCGTGAACGACTTCTCGCGACTCTCTCGGGGCAGATCCCCGATTGTGTGCCGGTGGCGCCCGACTTCTCTAACATGATCCCCGCCCGCCTGACGGGCAAGCCCTTCTGGGATCTGTACCTCTACAACGACCCGCCCATCTGGGAGGCGTACATCGCCTGCGCGAAGCACTTCGATATCGATGCGGTGATGGATGGATACTTCTGGCCGGTGTTTCCTGACGAAACTGCCGATGGCCCTGAGTGGGAGACGTTCATCGTCCATCGCAACGATCGCATGATCGTGACGCAGAAGTCATACGTGGAGAACGGGCGGCGCATCTGGCATGACCGCGTGGATGTCTATTACGTCGCCGATTCTCCAACGAATGGTGTTCGGCCGGAGAAGATCGGGCTGGATCCCATACCCAAGCGCTACGAGCCTCTGGAGGGAGTAAAGCCGGTTGATCGCGGCCCCGGCGGGCTCAAACGCTGCAAGGAGCTGATGGGCGACCAGGGGCTGGTGGGCGTGTTCGTCGCCCAGACGAGCGCCCTAAAGTCGGCCGAGGATATCTACAACTACTACGATCATCCCGAACTCCACGAGAAGTGGGCGCAGGAGCGCGTGGAGGCAGTCGAGCGGCGCTTTGCCAACATTCTCTCGCTTAAGCCGGAAGAGCGGCCGGACTTCCTGTGTGTCGGCGGCTCGGGCACATTGGTCTTCCAGACGGTCGAGATATTCCGTCAACTGGCCTTCCCGGCCGTGAAGCGTGCCATCGAGCTTGCCACCGAGCATGGTTTCATGACGCACGTTCACTCCTGCGGCCCGGAACGCGAGCTGGTGAAGATCATGGCTGAGGAAACCAACCTCACGGTGATTGACCCGCTGGAGATCCCCCCGATGGGCGACTGTAACCTTAAGGAGTTGAAGCGGCTGTACGGCCACAAGCTGACGCTCAAGGGAAACCTGCACACCACCAATGTCATGCTGCGCGGCACGGTGGAGGATGTCCGCCGGGCCAGCATGCAGGCGATAGATGATGCGGCCGAGGGCGGGCGTTTTATCCTCTCCACCGGCGACCAGTGCGGACGGGATACTCCCGACGAGAACATACGCGCGATGGTGGAGACGGCACGAACGTACGGCCGGTACCGGTAGAGCGCTCACTGGAGCTGATCTGCTGACAGTAAAGCGGCTTGTCCTCAAGCCGCGGGACTTCGGAGCGGCGAACGTCTGCCAATCGTGCATGCTCGTCGAGAATCACCTTGCCTGACGCAGTTCCGGCGGAACTGCCTGCTGATCCTGCGAGTGCCCATGGTCTCGAAGCTCCAAACGCAAACAGGCCCGGGACGCTCATGTCCCGGGCCTGATGATTCTCGCTGATCGTGACTCCAGTTTGGGCTACTGCTGGTCCTTCATGGCCTCACTCTTCGCGACGCCAACCAGCGCTTTCACCAGCGGCGAGGGAACCTGGTAGTCATAGCGAACGGCCGAGCCTTCGGTGCTCACCGTCACGCCAAGCGGCGGAGTATCGGCGGCGATCTGCGTCTGGATGGGTGTCCCGGCGAAGATCTCCGATGCCCGCGAGATAAGGTTCATGAGCTGATCGCCATAGATGAACATCGAGAAGATCGGCTTCTGCGGCAGCTTGGCGGCCACGGCACTGGTGCCGGCGGCCTGCGCTACCACGGTCTGGCCCTCGCGCGAAGCCTTGATGGCGTTGCCGATCGCGGCATCATCTCGGGAGGAGGTGACCAGCACTGTCTTGTCATTAACCGTCCCCATCAGCGCGGAAAAGCCACCCTTTCCGTAGATCATCTCCATCATCTTGATGTTCTGCTGGGCGATCACGTCATCGGCGTTGTCGCCGGGAATCACCTTCGTGAGCATCTGGTCAAAGCTGACGCCGTCGACCACCTTGGCGCCCTTGGCCACCTCGATGGTGGTGGTGGCGGTGTTGGGCATCTGCAGCATCCTCGAGAAGTCATTCTGCAGCGCGGCCATGCGCGACTGCGACTCCACGATGGCGGCCGCATCGCCATGCATGATCGCCACCACGTCAAACAGCGGCGACTCACCCGGCGCGCCGGATCCTGGCTGCAGGCCGAAGCTCTGTACCTCGGCTGCCTTCCAGTACTCCTTCATCGCCTCAATGTAGTCGATCACCGGCTTGGCCTCGTCGCCAAGCTTCTTTGCCTCGGCGAGCACCGGCGCCGTCATGTCATCGAACAGTTTGATCGTGCTGGCGCTGTCAAGGGCGCTGGTGCCGATGGCAACGTAGCGGTCCTCAGGAAGGCCGGCCCCGAGCTTGCTCTCAGGCGTTTTCCAGTTCGAAGTCAGGATCCCCAGGTAGGTATCAGGCTCGAACTCCGTCATGATGGTGAGCGAGACGCCGTCCGCGGCGAAATCAGCGCCGACGGTTATGGCCCGCGTCTCGTTGATGAAGTGGTCCAGGCCATTGAACAACTGACCCATTGCCGCCTTCATCAACGGCCTGTATTTGGCTTGCTCGGGCGCAACATTGTTGTTTTGATCAAGCTGCCCCAGCGCCGCCATCCGCCCGAACGCCAGATATCCCGAGACCTGGTCCCGGAAGCCCTGGAAATTCAGGTAAGCGGTGACGTCACGATCGGCAAGCTGCCTGGCGGTCAGGCCCTCCACCCTGGTGGCGCGAGGCTTCTGTGCGAGCAGTTGACGCGTGGGTGAAATGGCGGCAAACCCGCCCCAGTGGGTGACATAGCCGGCCTCGCCGCTCATGGGCATGGTGATCTCGGTAATCTCGCCCTGGGCATCGGCATCGTCGAAGTTGCCGAGGAAAGCCGCGTAGTCAGCCACCGGCAGCATGATCACCATGGGCTGGCCGCCCTGCGGCACGACCATGGGGTTGAAGAAGATGATGGCTGCCTCGCCGCCGCGATTCAGCCCGTTCTGCAGATTGCTCATCCCCTCTAGGGCAGCAAGTGGATCGGCGAGCATCGGCTGCATCTCGGCCACGCCCCAATCCTGCATCAGGGCGCCGATCTTCTTGCTGGCCTCCTCCAGGTTCTTGACCCGAACGAAAAGTATTGCGTCATCCGGCACGCTGGTGAGAGCCTGGGCGCCGGCGCTCACGCCCAACGCCATCACGCACAGACCGGCCGACGCCATCCCTATCACAGGGCGCATATCTGCTCCTTCCAATGACTTGTGTTTGTCTCCATGTCCGGCGCCTGACAACCAGGCGGAGAACGGTAGTCCATGGTAATACAGCAAACAACGCCGGCAATTACCCATTTGGCACAGTTTTATAATTAGCGCGCACAAAACTGCCCCGCGACACAAGCCACGGGGCAGGTCCTGTCCATGCTCAGACGATCGCTCGGCTGTGACTGTCGGTTTGATGATTGACGGATCAGGCGGAGGCCTCGGCCGAGAGCAACTGCTCGGCGGTGGCGACCAGCTTGTCCATCTTCACGGGTTTGTTGAAGTAAGCGGAGACGCCCAGGCTCTCGGCATACATCTTGTGACGCCCGCCGGGGTTGCCGGTAATCATGATGACCAGCGGCTTGGCGTTGCGCGGCTTGCGGGCCTTGACCTTCTCCAGGACGAGGAAGCCCGAACGCCCGGGCAGCATCATGTCGAGGATCATGAGGTCGGGAGTATTCGCCTCGCACATCTCAACGGCCTTGTTGCCGTTGGTTGCTGTCTCGATGATCGCACCGCTGGGTTCAAAGGCGGCCTCGATGCTCTGGATGATGTCAGGATCATCGTCCACCAACAGAATACGTTTTCCTTCTAACACACTGCTCATAGGTTACTCCAAGCCCCCACACCCCCTGATTATTGCACCTTATTCTCACCTATCCAAATTTCAATGCCGCAGTGCCCCCAACTGCTCCCACAACGCAGTGAATATCACGAAATCGGCGAAATGTCATATGCCGATGCGCGAATAGATGTGGTGGCACGTATTTGCCACGCCACGATATGCAAATTGTGACACGGGCTGGGCCGTTAGCCGAACACCTGGTGCATGCGGTCGCAGTAGTACCGCACCAGTTCCCACTTGGCGTCCGGCGGTATGCGATGATCGGGGCACGGGATGTAGCCGCCCAGGTCGACCAGCGGACGCAATCGTTCCACCTCTTCATCGATCGCAGCCCGGTCGCGCGCAAAGACAACCTTGTTCATGCCACCCACGCCACGCAGTTCCCGGCCATACTTCTCCCGCCAGGGCTTGATGCTGGCGCCCCATGTACCGACCTCGATGGGGAACATTGTGTTCACACCATTCTCCAGCCAGATGGGAACCAGGGCATCGATGCAGCCATCGCAGTCGATGGAGACGATGTCGATACCGTACTTGCGCAGCAGGTCAGTCACCTTCCTGTAGTGCGGGCCGACCTTCTTGCGGAACACATCCGGGGCAACCAGCGGGCCGGTCTTGAAGCAAATGTCCTCCCACATGTGGGCAAAATCAAACACGCCGCCGACGCGCGTGAGGATGTACTCGACGTTGCGATACGCCAGGTCTCCGTAGACATCGAGGATTTCGTCAAACAGCGGCTCATCGTCGATCATCATGTAAGCCGAGTTTTCCACGCCGACTATATTGCGGAAGTTGCCATAGAACGACCCGGACCAGATCCCCAGGAAGAAGTCGCGCTGGTTGTTCTTCAGCCACTCCATGCCGCCGTTCTTCCACTGCAGGTATTCGGTGTCGCTGATGCGCACCCACGCGTCGGTGATGCGCTGTTCCGACCACTCCAGCCGCCACTTGTAGTGCTCCTCCCAACTGGCGCGGTCCTTCAGGGTGTGCTCGATCTCCGAGCGGATCGACACCGCACCCGGCACATCCAGTTCGATCACCCCTTCCCAGTTCAGCACATGCCGCGAGCCATCGGGAAACTCACGAACCACCCGCTGCTCAAAACCGGGGAAAAGATGCGTGTTGGCGCCAAACTGGCAGCTCCAGTTGCAGTCGAAACCCAGCTTCTTGGAGATGGCAACGTCATAGATGTTGCCGTCATGCCATTTCTCGGCCTCCTCGGCGGTGACGTGCCCTTCCTGGGCCCATTTCTGCAGAGTCTCTCGCCAGAACCCGAAGTGAACGATTGGCAGGCGGTCGTACGGCTGGTAGTGCAGAACGGCGTTGATGCGCTCGCGATTTGTCATTGTCCGCGTCCCTTTATGTGCCCACGGACATAATGACCTTGATATCTGCTATGTCAACAATTGAGTTTTGTTTCGTAACGTCGGCTAGGGGAAACCCCGGCGACAGTCTGCCGCATCGTCAGCTTCCATCCTGCTTTATGTGCTGATCGCTCCGTCGGTACGGCGATTGCAAACCCCATCTGCGGGCACGAAGACGCCGGCATCAATGCTGGCTGTAACTGGAGATAGAGATGGCACAGAAGAAAAAGAAGACCGATAAGCAGGAAAACAAACAGGCGCATGGTGACGCAAATCCTGACCCCATCACCGGAGCAAAGGGATCGCACCCGGTCGGTACCGGACTTGGAGCGGCGGCCGGCGGAGTAACGGGCGCAGCCGCGGGGGCGGCCGCCGGGGCGGCGATAGGCGCCTCCACCACCGGGCCGGCGGCGCCGGCCGGCGCGATTGTCGGCGCGGTGGCAGGCGCGATAGCGGGAGGATACGCAGGGAAAGGCGTCGCCGAGCAGATCAATCCAACCGTGGAAGAGCAATACTGGCGCGAGCACTTCCGCGATCGTCCATATGTGCAGGCCGAGGGAACCTACGACGACTACGGCCCGGCATACCGCTTCGGCTGGGAGTCGCGGGCCAGGTATCCGGATCGCGACTTCGCCGAACTGGAGCCTGAGCTGCAGCGCGAATGGGAACAGCGTCGCGGCTCCAGCAAGCTCAACTGGAGTGAAGCCCGCGAGGCATGCCGCGATGGCTGGGCGCACTGCCTGCGCCAGCAGCAACAGGACGACGATCAGCTCCGCCCCAGCGAAGGGATCTAGTTGGGCGCGGTTCGGGTATCAGCACAAGGGGAACCGCTCTGCGAAAAGTGGAGCGGCCTGCCCTCAGCGCGCACCTCGACGCCGGAGGAAGCCTGGCGCTTCCCTTCGTCGCTACGTCACTCCTCTGTTTCCTTCGTGCCTCGGCGTCTCCGTGTGTCTACTGCCACAGGAGAGCCCCTGCTTGGCTGCGCGCCGAGGGCGTGCTCTTCCCGCGTCCCTTGCCGCCCATCAGGCAACCTATTATCTGGGTAGTATGCCAAAGCTATTTGAACCACTGGCGCTGCGTCGTGTCACTTTCCGCAATCGTGTGTTTGTTTCGCCCATGTGCATGTACTCCAGCCGGGAAGGTCATCCCAACGACTGGCACATGGTTCACCTGGGCAGCCGTGCGGTGGGAGGTGCGGGTCTGGTAATCGCCGAGGCCACTGCGGTCAGCCCCATCGGGCGCATCACGCCATACGACACCGGCCTCTGGTCCACCGCCCACGCGGAGGCGTTCGCTCCCATCGTCCGCTTCATCAAGGCCAACGGTGCGGTCGCGGGCATCCAGTTGGCGCACGCCGGCAGGAAGGCGTCTACCGACGCTCCCTGGCGCGGCGGCAAACTGCTGGATGAGCTGACCGGCGGGTGGACGCCGCTGGCGCCAAGCCCGGTTAAGTTTGATGAGTCATATGCCGAGCCGCGCGAGATCACGCCGCACGACCTGGAGGAGATCCTCGAGCAGTTCGTGCGGGCCGCCCGCCTTGCGGTGGATGCGGGATTCCAGGTGATCGAACTACACGCGGCCCACGGCTACCTGCTGCATGAGTTCCTCTCCCCGCTGAGCAACTTCCGTGAAGATGAGTACGGCGGCGACCTGGAAAATCGCATGCGCTTCCCCCTACAGGT
>JAKORQ010000243.1 GCA_029777755.1 Planctomycetota bacterium | reverse complement strand
ACGTGCCCATGCGACAGGGCTTGGCCCCGGCGAACTGCCAGCCCTGTGAACTCAAGTCCACGAAAGGTACCGGCAGGGCCACCTCGCGCCGAACCTGCTCGCGTGCCTCCGGTACGCTCAGCAGCGACTGGCGCAATTGATCGCGCCCGCGTGCCAGCGACTGGTGCATCTCGTCATGGCGTACCAGGGCGCCCTCCACGATCACCGGATCAGCGGCCACCAACGAAGTGCCTCCAGCAGGTGTGGGCTGGTTGAAGCTGCTGGAGGCGAAGAATAGCCCGATGCCAAGTCCTAGTCCGGCGATGGATGCGGCAATCGCCAGTCGTCTGTGCGACGTGAACCAGGTGCTTATGTGCCAGGGATTGGAGGGCTGCGTCAGCGGGAGGTCGGGGGCGGTGGACAACTCACCTAGCTCACGTTCCAGCTTGAGCCTGAGAGCTTCCGGCGCAAGAACCTTCGGCAAGGCACGGTTAAGCGCCTTTTTCAGCTCGGGGTCCTCGAAGCGGAGATTGTCCATGTCACTGTTCATCGCTAATGATCTGAACCATCGCCGATGCGATGCTATTCCCGGGCAATCCTCTCACGTTTGGCGTACTCCTTCAATGCCTCGGTCAATCTCGCCCTGGCACGGAAGAGCCTGCTCATGACCGTACCTATGGGAATCTCCAGCGCATCGGCGATTTCCTGGTAAGTAAAGTCCTCCAGGGCCCACAGGACCAGCACAGTCCGGTACTCCTCCGGCAGCGCGTCCATAGCCCTCACCAGTTCCTGGTCCATGTACTCGGTGTAGTTGGCCGGTATCTCGGCACCGGGGGAGGGGGCGTCGGGCGTCATCTCCAACGCCTCTGTTGGCGTTGCCTGAGGCTGCTTCGATTCGCGGGCGACGCGCGTCAGGAAGGTGTTGCGCAGTATCCGCACCAGCCACGGCCGAATGCCGCTGGGAGTGAGCTTAAAGGTATCCTCGGAGCGCATGGCGCGGTAGCAGGCTTCCTGCACCAGGTCCTCGGCGTCGTCGGTGTTTCTCGTAAGGCGCAGAGCCACGCGGTACAGCGTGTCGAGCTGTTCAAGGATGAGATCGCGAAACTGGTCCTGAGAAATCGCCATCAGTTGTTTGGCGCAGCAAAAAGGGCGACTTTTTGAGTCGCCCCTGCTGCAAAAGTGCGGCTGATAGGAGTTGAACCTACACGACCTTGCGGTCACAAGGACCTGAACCTTGCGCGTCTGCCAATTCCGCCACAGCCGCAACTGAGGCCTGAGAATATACGTTATCTCGCGAATGCGTCAAGTCGCAGGAACGCTTTCGGCCAGATTGTCAGCCCTCGGAACTGCCCTTTCTCGGGGCTTTCCGTGTCGATTGACCGGCCGCGGCCATCTTGACGCCCGGGCCCTTAACGAACTGGTACGTCAGCCCGATCGCCATCAGGCCAAAAACCAGCGCCGGCAAAAAATACGGCCACTGGTTAACCGAGCTTTCGATCGTCGGGCGGGCAAACGAGTACTGGTAAGCAAGCCCAAGCACACCCAGGACCAGCATCACCGCTCCCTGCAGGCTGGTGAACAGGATGACGCTGATGCGGAAGACGATGAAGCAGAGCAGGCCAAGCGCCACAGCGCCGGTCAGCGCGCCCGACCAGGCGAAACGCGGATCCAGGTTTGCCATCTGCCACAGCGATGCCCCCAGCATGGCGCCACAGATGGCGCCGATGGCCGCGGCCGCCCACGGGGTGATGTACCACGCCACCAGCCCGAGAATCAGTGCGCCCAGGGGGATGCCGTAATAGAGAGGCCAGCCTGCCTGAAGGCAGACTCCTGCTCCCAGGTAGGCCCCGATGACCGCGCCGGTGAGCGCCACCAGCATGCGGTGCATCCTGTAGCCGGCGAAGAGAAAGAATATGCCGCCCAGCACCAGCACTGCGCCGGTGACTGAGTCCATGTTCTGGCACCAGGTGATGAAATCGCTGCGCGTGGGCCAACCTTCAGGGCGGGCCATGTAATCATGGGCCGTCTGCGCGGCCAACGACAGGCCGAGAGGAAACATGGGATTAACCTCCGTGTTATTCCCTGCTCTTGATCTTCCAGGTTGTCAGTCGCGGAAGGGGGATCAGACTTCCACTTCCTCTTCCTTCCGCCTGCTGGGTTCCGGTTCAGTGGTCGGCCGATGCAGCAGCACCATCTGTGTCATGAATCCGACCAGCAGCATCGCCATTCCCAGGGCGGCGATGGTCATCGGGCCGGACTTGAGTGAATCCAGCCAGGTGATCTTATCACTTGCGTGGCCGAGGCGGATGCAGAACAGCGTCAGCATCGTGCCGCCCAGACTGTAGAGCGCTGCCATGCCGAACTTGCGGAATATCAGCCCGAGGATCGTGGCGACCAGGAAGGTGGCAAGCGCCACCCACGGGGCCAGGCTCCTGAAGTTCTCCGGGGCTGTTTCCCACAGGCTCCTGGCGACTGCCAGGAACGACGTGCCTAAATCTACCGCGCCGGAGGCGGCGGTGTCGATAGGCCGAGTGTGCTCGTACAGGATCGCCATCGAGGCGATGGTTGCCAGCACGCCCAGGCCAACCGCGACGCAGACGCGATGCAGCAGGTAGCCCAGCAACCCGAATACCACCGAGCCGATGGAAATGGTGATGGCGCGATCGATCTCCATTCCCAGGCTGGAAGGGACCCATACGCCCAGTACCGCGCCAAGTGATAGCATCATCAGCGAGATCGTCACGCGGCTGTGCAAGGCGCCCAGGAGCGCGGTGAGAGCGCCTATGCCAATCCCCATGGCGACAACAACGGTGGTGAGCACGCCATTGGGGTCGGCCGGCAGGCTCTCGATCAGCTGTTTGAAAATTGAATCTGCCATATTCGATATTCGGTATTCCCTGACAACTATGGTAGCGGCCTGAAGGTGACATGCGAGCGAAATCTGTTGCGCTCGGTCACTTGTGTCACGTGGCCGGTCTATAAATCGTGTGATCGGATGCGAAAAGGCCGCTGGCGAGTCGCTGCTGGCAAATATCGATGGCTGAATCGCTGCTGTCGCAGCCGATCCAGCGCCGGCCAAGCCGGGCTGCAGTTACCAGTGTTGTGCCAGAGCCGCAATAAAAATCTGCTACGAGGCTCTCCGGGCTGGAGGAGGCGAGGATGATGCGCTCCAGCAGCCGCTGAGGTTTCTGCGTGGCGTATCCGGTACGCTCAGGATCCTTCTGCTGCAGGTGCGAGATGTCCGTCCATACGTCGGCCGGCGTGAGCAGGTCATCCTCGCTGTAGCTGTATACCTTGCCATTGGAGCGGATGGTGTAGCTGACCGTGCCATCAGGGCCGACCCGTTGCTTCATGTGGTTTCGGCGGATGCTGCCACGACGAACGCCCACCGCGTCGAGGTTGAAGATGAAGTCCTCGCCGCGCGAGTACATCCAGATGACGTCATGCTTGTTTGACCAGCAGCTTCGCTTGCGCCCGCCGGACTGATAGTGCCATATGACCTGGGCGCGAAGGTTGGCGGGCGAAAAGATCTCATCCAGTATCAACCGCAGATGCGAGGAGACACGATGGTCACAGTGCAGGTACAGCGTTCCCCGCGGCGATAGAAGCTGGTGGATGAGGGCGAGTCGCACATATAGCTGCGACAGATATCCCGCCAGTCCGTTCTCGTGTCGATCAGAGTATGCGTGGCCGGCCAGCTTGCCGCTGAGCAAGAAATGTCGCCCAGTATTGAAGGGGGGATCGATGTACACGAGGTCAAACGCCCCGGGCATCTCGGCCGCCAGATGCTCCAGCACCGGCAGATTATCAGCGTGATACAGGCGGTTGCCCCAGGAACCCGGCGGAGGCGCATCTGGAGTAAACAGATGCCTTCGAGCGGTCGGCCGCTCGTTGGGTTTGCCGGGCCAGTTGAGTGTCACGGTCGGGCCATCCATCCGCGGGGATAATACTGCAATGGAGTCGATGAGCCAGCCTCTGGAGAAGTTCCACCAGGAGTAGAGCGGGTGGTCCTCCATCTCGGACAAGCCGCTCCACTTGACGTAGCCCTATCGAAGAACGCGCAGGGAACGCGTGCGCGAGTTGACCGGCCGGGCGATCAGGTCATAGGCATCCGAGCCCTCGACCGTCACATCGATGAAGCTGCCCGATTTGAGCTTGCGTGCCTCAACAAGGGTGACGGAGTCGATCTCGGGCGCTTGCGCCGCCGAGCGGGCGATGTACTGATCCGCGTCCGAATCGGCGGGGCGATCGACCAGCACCTTGATCGTCTTGCCGACCATGGCCGCCGCCTTGGCGAAGGCGATCTCCTGCTGCGCCAGCATGAGCTGCTCGACGCGCTCCTGTTTCACTTCATCCGGCAACTGATCCGGCAGGCGACCCATCGCCGTCCCCGGTTCGGGGCTGTAAGCGAAAACGCCCATCATGTCGAACTGGAACGACTTCACGAACTCCAACAGTTCCTGGAACTGCTCCTCGGTTTCACCCGGCGAGCCGGCGATGAAGGTGGTGCGAATGGTGATGCCGGGAACCCACTTGCGCAGCTTCTCCAGTAGCGTCTGGGTCTGTTCGCGCGTGACGCGCCGGCGCATGACCTTGAGCATCTGGTCGTTGATATGTTGCAGCGGCATATCAATGTACTTGAGGATGCGCGGCGAGTCGGCGATGGCGCGGATCATCTCATCCGTGAAGCAGGACGGATATGCATACATCAGGCGAATCCACGGGATGTCGGTCAATTCTCGATCGAGAGTGCGCAGCAGGCCGGCAAGTCCCGGCTCGTAGCCGATGTCTTGTCCGTAGCTGGTGGTGTCCTGCCCGATGAGCAGCAGTTCCTGGCATCCGTCGGCCGCCAGTTCGCGAGCCTCGGCGATGATGCGCTCGATGGGCTTGGAGCGCATCGGCCCACGGATGGAGGGGATGGTGCAGAAGGAGCATCCCTGGTTGCATCCCTCGGAGACACGCAGGTAGGCGTAGTGTCGCGGGGTGAGGCGCAGACGCCCCTGGTCAGGCTCGAGTGTCACCACCTTCTCGAGTTGCTTGAGCTGATGGTACTTGCCCAGGTAGTGAGGCTGCTGTTCCTCGGGTATGTCATTTCCACGGACGGCCGCCACGATCGAAGCACGATCGAACACGCCCACCAGCGAGTCGATCTCCGGCGCCTCGGCCAGCAGCTTCGTCTGGTAGCGCTGGGCGAGACAGCCGGCCACGATCACCCGCTGGCAGCGACCTTTCTTCTTGTATTCGGCCGCCTCGCGGATGGCTTCCAGCGACTCATCCTTGGATGCCTGAAGGAACCCGCAGGTGTTGATAACGATGGCGTCGGCGTCGGCCGGGTTTGCGGTGATGGCCAATCCATCCTCGGCTAGCAGACCGAGCATCTTCTCGGAATCGACGAGATTCTTGGGACAACCGAGGCTTATGAAGCCGACGGTCTGGACCGGACGTTTCTTGTTGCTGTGCTTCAGGCTCATCGTAGGGTCGGTAACAATACACAGCTTACGAGCGGAAAGCGAAGGCGTTCGAGCTCGGCAGGGGAATTATTGGCAAGCTGCCGCAAAAAAGAGAGCGGCCATCCCAGGAGGAATGGCCGCGCCTGCAAAAGGAGGTATACGTTTACATCTTCTGGTAGCGGTCGCCCTTGGCTCCGCAAATGGGGCACTTTTCCGGGGGCTGGCCGATCTCGATATCGCCGCAGACCGGGCACATATAGAACACGTCGGCGTCGAGGTCCTTGCCGTTCTGCACGGCCTCCAGGGCCATGGCGTACAGCTTGGCATGGACGGCTTCCGCCTGGGAGGCCATCTCGAACATGCGGCGGGCCTTGTGGTTCTCCGCCTTCGCCTGCTCGATCATGGGAGGGTACATGGACTGGTACTCGTAGGTCTCACCCTCGATGGCGGTCTTGAGGTTCTCGGCGGTGGACTTGATCCCGTCCATGTTGGCCAGGTGGGCGATGGCATGGATCGTCTCGGCCTCGGCGGCGGCGCGGAACAGGCGGGCGACCACCGGGAAGCCTTCCTGCTCGGCCTTGCGGGCAAAGGCGGTGTACTTTCGGTTGGCCATGCTTTCGCCGGCGAACGCCACTTCGAGATTGGTCTTGGTATCGGACATATATGTCTCCTTTGTGCGCGTAAATACTCCGCCCAGAACATCTGTCGGCGGTAGTCGGAAATATACCGGCCTGAGCAGTTGCTAGCTACCCAAGGTGGCGTCAACGGTTACGTAAATAACTGACCAGCCACATTATCAGGGTCAGGAGGATGGATAGAACGATGCTGGTAGCGATGGGAAAATAGACCTTTACGTTTTCTGATTCGTAGCGAATGTCTCCCGGCAGACCGCGGAAGCCCGTCCGCTCCAGCAGGTAGACCACGACTCCCAACGCGGCAATCACCAGTCCCGCGATGATCAACCACTTGCCCATCACCTTATCGTATACCACTCCGGACAGTCTT
>JAKORQ010000242.1 GCA_029777755.1 Planctomycetota bacterium | reverse complement strand
CATGCCAGCTACCAGGTGGGCGAGCCGCTCTGGTCGAGTACATGGAAGATGGCCAGCGAGCATCTGGTCAATCAGCAGCAGGAAGACGGCGGCTGGCCGCCAAGCCGTTCTCGCGAGGAGCCTGGCAGAGTTTACGCCACCGCGATGGCTGTTTTGACCCTTTCAACGCAGAACGGGCTGCTTCCCGTGCATCAGCGGTAGAGCAGAGCATCTCTGGAGTGCGGGTTTTAGGTTAGTCAAGTCACAATATAGCAATCACAAGATTTTTGGTCGGTTCGTTCATAAGTGGTTGCGAATGCTGAAGGTAACAGACCATGTGAATTATGTGCTCGCGGTTGACTTTAGGACATTGGAATCCTAATCTGCGAGTTCTTACGGAACGCGGGCCCCGTCAATAGTTGTGCCCGCTGGGACCTTTATGGAGCGAGCCATGGCTGTTGTTGTTGATGTAGAGAAATGCAGTGGTTGCAAGGATTGCGTGGATGCCTGCCCCAGCAGCGCGATCACGGTTCCCGATGCGGTCGCGGTCGTCAGTGAAGACGAGTGCATCGATTGCGGTGCCTGCGTTGACACCTGCTCGAATGGTGCGCTGTCCATGCCCTGAGTAGCAGTCCTATCATAATCAAGATACTCTTGAGGCGGGCCCCAAGGTAACTGGGGCCCGTTTGCACTATGCATAGGCCATCCTCCGATACATACAAGGCAATCGTTGAGGGCAAATTGACGCGGGACATGTCGTTTGCCCAGCGGGTTTGGGCTCTCACCGCCCTCATCCCGCAGGGCAAGGTCACGACCTACCGCGAGATTGCCCGTGCGCTAAACTGCACTGCTTACCGGGCCGTGGGGATGGCGCTCAATCGCAATCCCTATGCGCCCCAGGTTCCCTGCCATCGCGTGGTTGGCTCAGACGGCAGCCTGACGGGATTCGCAGGCGGCCTGGAAAAGAAGGCCCGGATGCTCTGCGAGGAGGGCGTGGAGGTCGTCGGCGGCAGGGTGGATCTCCGCCGCTTCGGTCACACTTTTGCGTGACCGCTTACCGCAAGTGAAAGCCGATAGTCCAGGTCCAAAAACGATCTCGCCCGCCTTGGATCAGCATCGAATTCCGCTCTCGCGACACTCGACGCTAACCCAGACGGGCGCGATCGCCTGATTCATCCTTGGTTACATTATCATGGGGCAAACCCGCAGCAATTGCATAGATGCGACAATCTGGTTTTACTATTGCACATGAGCGACACGCGCCGGAATATCGCCGTCCTCGTGGGATCTTCTCTCGCCTGGCGCGAGCAGATAATGCGAGGGATCGCCAGCTTCGCCAATGAGAATGGCGCGTGGAACGTCTTCACGGCTCCCGAGGGCGAGGAGTACTCCGTCTTCTCCGCCGCCGGGCAGCGCTGGGACGGCCTTATCTTTCGCCCCGCCGGCGGAGCACTGGTCCGCCGCGTACTGAAGCTTGGCATCCCGGTGGTCAGCGTCGGATCCCTCACCGTGGATCAGCGAATCCCGCGCGTGAAGCTCAACGACCACGAGAACACCGCGATCCTGTTGCGCCATCTGCTGGCCGGCGGTGTGCGGCGATTCGCCTACTGCAGCTTCTATCCCAATCTCAAGGTAGAGGACCGCGGCCAGGCGTTCATCGAGAACGTCCGCCAGGCAGGTTATAGCTGCGAATGCTTTAACCAGGCGTACACCGTCAAGCCCGGCCACACATGGAGCCAGCGGCAGCGACAGCTCACCGCATGGCTCAAGGCTCTGCCAAAGCCCGTGGGAATTCTCTGCTACACGCCTGATGTCGCATGTCAGGTCGTGGCGGCGTGCAATCGCATCGGTGTACGCGTGCCGGATGAGGTATCCATCGTCGCTTCAGACGATGACCCGATGAAATGCCAGCTCACGCGCCCGACCATAACCGCGGCCGAGGTGCCGGCCGAGCGCATCGGCTACGAGGCGGCGGCGCTCCTGGAAAGACTGATCCGCGGCGAGCAGCCGCCCAGCAAGCCGGTGCTGATCTCGCCCTCCGGAGTGATTGCTGTTCGCGAGTCCACCTCGATATCCGGTTCAGCAGACCGCGAGGTTCAGCAGGCGGCGGAACTGATTCGCAAAGCCGCGGCCGAGGGCCTGTCGGTGACGGAGTTGGCCGAGCAGATGAAAGTCTCACCTCGCTGGCTGCAGCGGCACTTCAAGCGTGTTCTGGGAGCAACACCGCGGCAGGTGGTGCAGGATGCGCGCCTTGAACGCGCGAAGTACCTCCTGCTTGAGACGGACTGGCCGGCCTGCCGGGTCGCTGTCCATGCAGGCTTCTACTCCGCGTCGCATCTGAATCGAATCATGCGACAGCATACCGGCATGACGCCAGTGCAGTTCCGCAGGCATCACCGGATTTGACGAGGATTGCACAACAACCGCGCATGAAGAAGGGCGGCCGAGTTGGCCGCCCATTCGTCTCACCATAGCCGCGGCAGTGATTGTTACAGAGCGGACACCACCAGGTCGCCGATCTCACGGGTGCCATAGCCCATCCTGCCGGCCGCCTGCGACTTCATCTTCGGGGTCGTCGCCTGCACAGCCTTCATGACCAGCTCACCGGCCTGGGCGAGCTTCTGGTCGCCCTTGTTGTTGCCGGTTTCCGAGAGCAGCATGCCCAGCGCGCTGATGGCAGCGATGGGGTTGATGACGTTCTGGCCGGTGTACTTGGGAGCAGACCCGCCCATGGGCTCGTACATCGAGACGCCCTTGGGGTTGATGTTGCCGCCGGCCGCCACGCCCAGGCCACCCTGGAGCACGGCCGCCAGGTCGGTGATGATGTCACCAAACAGGTTGTCGGTGACGACCACGTCGTAGAACTCGGGGTTCTTCACGAACCACATGCAGGCAGCGTCGACGTGGTTATCGTCGCTCTTGATGTCGGTATACTCCTTCTCGCCGCTCTCATTGAACGCATTGAACCAGACAGAACCGGCGAAGGTAAGCACGTTGGTCTTGTGCACCAGCGTCACCTG
>JAKORQ010000241.1 GCA_029777755.1 Planctomycetota bacterium | reverse complement strand
GACCGTGCTGTTGACCTTTCGCAGCCGCATGCCGATCAGTTCCAGCATGCTGACGCGGGCACCGCTGACCAACGCCCGGATATACAGGCCAATGAACTGAAACAGCACCGCAAAGATGACCAGGAATACGATGATCAGTATGAAAATGATCCCCATCGCCAGGGGGCTTGCCTGCAGGACGAACTGAGTATTCGGGACGATCATGCGCTGCCACTCCTTCGCTGAACCGTTAGGTTACCTAAGTCACTATATCGAAAGGTGATCCAGACTGAAGCGGATAATCGGCCTATCTGCTCGGGAGATTGTTTTGGTAGTTGTCAGGCGTGGCCGGGGTGCTATACTCATTCCTATGGGCTAGCAAAACCCGTGCCCATTGTAAGTAGTTTTATTGTATGCAGTTAACACAAACAGCTTCGCTTCGTCAGGAACTGCGGCAACTGCTCACGCCCCGGATGATCCAGAGCATGGAAATCTTGCAGCTGCCGCTACTTGCGCTAGAAGAGAGGATTGAGCAGGAACTGCAGACAAACCCTGTCCTGGAGATGAAAGAGGGGGATCCGGACAGTATTGAGCCCCCGGACCTTTCCACGGATCGGGGGGATATCGATCACCAGGCGCTGGTCGTGGATGAAGGCTCCTCGCAGGCGGAGGATTTCGAGCGCCTGGCAAAGATCGCCGACTACCTGGAGAACGAAGAGTACTCGCCGCAGTACAACAATGTTCGCCGCACCAGTGACTGGGGCTCGGATTCAGACCGCGATCGCAAGATGGACGCCATGGCTAACACCGCGGCCGCGGAGGAAAGTCTTGCAGAGAATCTGCTTAACCAGTGGTCGCTGATTGAGTGTCCTGAGTCGATCCGCCGGGCCGGCGAAGTGATCATCACGTACATCGATGATGACGGATATCTGCGTACGCCGCTGGAGACGATTGTCGCGGAATCAAAGAAGCCGGTGACTCTGGAGGAGCTCCAGGAGGCCCTGAAGTTGGTCAAGACGCTGGAACCGCCGGGCATCGGGGCTCGAGATCTGGCTGAGTGTCTGCTGATCCAGCTCGATATCCTCGAGAGCGAGGGTGACCTGGAAGACATCGCCGACCATGATTTCGACCTGGAGCGGCAGCTTGTCACGCACCATCTGCGCGACCTGGCGATGAACCGCTATCCGCAGATTTCCCGCAAGACCGGGGCGTCGATCGAGCAGATTAAGCATGCCGTGAAGATGCTCGGGCGGCTCACGCCACATCCCGGGCGGCTGATCGGCAGAAGTGAGAATCAGCCCATCACCCCGGATGCGACCGTATGGTTCAACGAGGAAACCGGCAAATACGAGATTGAGATGGCCCGCGATCCTTCATCCAACCTGACCTTGAGCCAGGTTTACCAGAAGATGATGAAGGACAAGCAGATAGACAAAAAGACGCGCGAGTTCCTGGGGAATAACGTGCGCAATGCCCGCTGGTTGCTGGAGAGCATCGAGCAGCGACGCGGAACGATCCAGCGGGTGATTCGGGCGGTAGTGGACGCCCAGAAGGACTTTTTTGAGAAAGGGCCGGAATATCTCAAGCCTCTGCCGATGATCCAGGTGGCCGACCAGCTTGGCATCCACGTGGCAACAGTTTCGCGGGCAGTCAGCGAGAAGTGGATCCAGACGCCTCGGGGCATCTTTCCGTTGCGGCGCTTCTTCTCCGGCGGCACCACCAACGCCGAAGGCGAGGACATGAGTTGGGATGCCGTGAAGGAGAAGCTCAAGGTCATCATCGACAACGAGGACAAGCGCAATCCACTCAACGACGACGAGATCGTCGAGAAGATGCGCGAGCAAGGGATCACCCTGGCGCGGCGCACGGTGGCGAAGTATCGCAAGATTCTGAATATCCCTACGGCCCGCCAGCGCAAGGAGTACTGATCGATCCCCGGCGGCAACACCCCTGGTGAGCTTGTATCGCCGCGGCTTCTTGCGTATCCATAACATCCGTCAACGCCGCATCTTCTGGCGCGTACAAATGGCGTAAGGAGCGATAGGAAATGGATGTGATTGCGTCGTTTCTCGTTTTGTTCTCAATCCTGGTCCCGACGAAACTGTGGTATACGCCAAGCCAGCCGATCGAGATCAAGGTCTCGGCGGACCAGCCGGTGAACCTGGTGATGAAGACATTCACCGGCCGTGACCTGGAAGCTGAAGGCAGCACCGAGGTGGCGCCCGGATCGACGGTTGACGTGAAGAAGATGTTCCCGCAGCTCAGTGAGCCTGGCACCTATGTGCTTCTCGCGGTGCCGACGGGCAAGAAGGTGGATGAATTTGTGGGAACGCCGATCGTCATTGAGGCAAGGCGACCGCCCAAGGCAACGATGAATGTCCGCCTGCATGTGTACAAGATCTCGCCCCTCAGCTATGTGACCATCGATACAGAGAAGGGGCAGATCAAGGCGGCACTCTGGTATGACGTGGCTCCACACACGGTGAACAACTTCCTCGAGCTGGCGGCCGGCGGATACTATGACGGGCAGACCTTCCATCGCATCGTCCCGGATTTCGTGATCCAGGGAGGCGATCCCACCGGCACTGGCTTTGGCGGGCCCGGGTACATAGTGCAGGAGGAGTTCAACGACCGCATCCACGAGGAGGGCGTGCTCTCCATGGCGCGAACCGGTGATCCACTGGAAGGTCGAGGGATCGCACCGCGTTTCGAGTTTGCCAACAGCGCTGGCAGCCAGTTCTTCATCTGCCTGTCCCGTGAGAAATGCGCTTCGCTGGATCGCAAGTACACCGGCTTTGGCAAGGTCTTCGAGGGGATGGATGCGGTGAAGGCGATCGCCTCGGTGGAGATTGCCGACTCAAGCACTGGTGCGCCCCGGCAGCCGCAGGTGATCAAGTCGATCCGCGTGGTACCCGTGAAGGCCGGCAACAATCCGTATGCCGAGATGCTAAAGATGGATATCCACCCGATCGACGTTGCACAGTAGGTTGCGAGAGAAAGATGCATGAAAGGAAAGGCGGGCGCATGTGCCGCCTTTCTTGTTAAGGTCCGACTTCTTCATCCTTGCAGGTTCTGCCTTTACAATCGGCTGATCTATGAGTGAACAAAGCAAATCGTGGCAGGCTCGAATCGGCGAGGCGACCGACGCATTGGCACAGGATTTTGTTGAGTCGATCACCTATGACAATCGCCTGTATCGTCAGGATATCGCCGGGTCGATCGCCCATGCCCGCATGCTGACCAAGTGCGGGCTGATCACCGAGGACGAAGAAGTGAAGATTGTCGCCGGGCTGCGGGCGATCGAGAAGGACTTTGCGGCCGGCAAGATCCACCTCGATAAGTCCCTGGAAGACATCCATATGGTGGTGGAGTCCGAGCTTATCCGTCGGATCGGCGAGCCTGGACGAAAGCTGCACACTGCGCGAAGCCGCAATGACCAGGTTGCCCTCGACCTTGCGCTGTGGATCCGCGAATCGTCGCTGGAGATTGCCCAGCGGCTGCATGACCTGTGCCGGGCCTTTGTAACCATGGCCCAGCGCAGCACGGATATCGTCATGCCTTCCTACACGCACCTGCAGCGGGCCCAGCCTATCCTGGCGGCGGCCGAGTGCCTGGCGTGGTGCCAGATGTTCTATCGCGACGCCGACCGCTGTGCCACCGCCGGATACATGACCAGCACCAATGACTCGCCGCTGGGGTCGGGCGCCATTGCGGGAACCAGTCTTGCTACCGACCCGGCATATACCTCGGAACTCCTGGGATTCGATGGCCCGCCGATCTCGAGTATCGAGCACACGGCCAGCCGCGACCAGGCGCTGGAGATGCTGTTTGCCCTGGCGATGGCGTCGATGCACCTGTCACGCTGGGCCGAGCAGTGGATCATCTACTCGACGACGGAGTTTTCCTTCATCAAAATCGCCGACCGCTACACCACCGGCTCATCGATGATGCCGCAGAAGCGCAACCCCGACATGCTGGAGCTGATCCGCGGCCGGTGCGGAAATGTTTATGGCGACCTGGTGGCGCTGCTGACCATCTGCAAGGGTCTGCCGGTCGGCTACAACCGCGACCTTCAGGAGGACAAGCGCATCCTCTTCCGTGCGTTCGATACCACTATGAGCTGCGTGACTATGGCGGCCGCCATCGTCAGCAGCGCGAACTTTATCAGGGAGAACATCGAGCCGGGCCTGGATCGCGGTTTCCTTGATGCTACCAGCCTGGCTGAATACCTCGTGACAAAGGGAATGCCTTTCCGCACAGCACACCAGGTGGTCGGCACGCTGGTGGCCGAGTGTGAAAAGCGGGGGCTGACGAGCCTCAAGGAGCTGAGGCTGGAGGATTTCGCAGCGGCCGTGACAGCACGGGGCGGCAATGCCGGCCAGGTGGGCGAGGATGTGTACGAGTGCCTCGGCGCCCGTAACGTCGCGAGGCGCTACCGCTCGGCCGGTGCCGGCGGCGGAGAGCCGGTGAAAAAGGCGCTGGAGTTCTGGCAGGGCAAGCTGTTCAAGGACTCTGGCAAGAAGTAGGCGAGTCTTGAAGGCATTCTAGAGAGTAAACGGAAGCAACAATTTGGGCGGCGTCCATGCAGTGCGGGATACTGTGCATGGACGCCGCTCAGGTTTTTACGGCTCCTCGATGAGCGTCAGCCACCGGATGTTGATGTAGCCATTGGTGGCAAAGATGAGGTGCTGATCCTCGTCGGTGACGCGGAGGGGCGCCTCAGCCAGCGTTCCCTGGCGCGAGATGTCGAACACGAGCTCGCCATCGGCCGTGTTGCGAACAAACAGCTTGGCGTTGTTACTCTTGGCGACGGATCCGATCTTGAGCTGATACCGGCCGGGCTTGACCTTCACGCGGAAGTGCATGTCGCCGTTGATTCTCGTGGAATCGCGCTCAAGCTGGTCGCGCACCCAGCCGGCAATTTCGTCCATCAGGGCAGCGCGGGGCTGAAATCCGTAGCCACGCTCCTCGTCCCAGAGATCGGCGGCCACTACTGGCGTGCAAAGCCGGCTGTCTCCCACCTCAACCATGCCAACTGCATCCATGCTGCCAAAGTCGAACAGGTAAGCGTTCCTGCTGGCGAGGCTGTCGCGTCGGGCATCATCCTCGGCGCGAAGCCGCCTCGCCTCATGCTCTAGCGATGCGACGGCTGACATGTCGCCAATGTCGCTGATGTAGATGGGGAACTCGCTCAGATCGAGAGACTCGATGCTAGCGTGCTGCTGGGAATAGCCGAAGGAGTCGGTGATGGTGCAGGCTCCAAGCTTGAGAGAGACGCTTGCCCGGCCCTTGACTGCCCAGGCGCTCAGGATGGTCTGGTCACCACGCTTCCATGCGTAGACGCGGACGTTTTCATCGTCGAGCGGTAGCTTGATCCCCTCCGTCACGCCGTCGAGCTGGCGGATGAGGGTAGCGTAGGTGAACCATGACGGCCGCAGGGCGCCGCTGCTGCTGATCAGGCCGCAGGAGCCGTACAGGTGCGGGCTGGACCCGACTTCGCGGAAGAGTATGACCTTGTCCATGCCGGCTGCCAGGGCGAGCATCACATCGCGAGGGATCCAGGCGGCCTGGTTGCGCTCGCCGACAGCGCGATTCCCATGGGTGTCATACCCGGTCTCGGTCAGCCATACCGGTGTACCGGGAGCGTACTTGTCGCGCCAGCGGAACAGTTCCCGCAGGTCCTGCTCGTAGGTGCGCTTGCCTAACTTCGTGCCGCTGCGATCAACGTTGGTGTCGACAGTCGCCAGCTCCGGGGGAGACTGGCCGCAGTAATGATGCACGTTAAGGATGTCGACGAAATCGATTGGCCGCTTACCATCGGGATAGGTATAGCTGCGGAGCCGGTCGATGATGTCGACGATGATCCCTGCGTAGCCGCCGTTGGTCACCTTGATGTCCGGGTCTGCCTTCTTGGCGGCTTCCGCGCCGATGCGGAACATGTCGAGGTAGGCCTCATGGGTGCCGACCCAGTGGCCCCAGCCAGGATCGTTGAGATTCGGCTCATTCCACAGTTCGCATACGGTCAGCAGGCCAAGCCCGCTCTTCTTGTCCTGGGTGAGCAGGGCATCGGCGGGATGCTTGCGCGAGCCGTAACGAGCCACGGTCTGGAAAACGAACTCCCCATAGGTACTGAGGTCGGCCGGCGGATAGCAGGATCCCTTGGCATCAGTTGGGGCATCGGGGGCCCGCCGGTAGGGCGGTGTCATGAACAGGTACGGCGTCACGTTGAGTTCGTGCGCGGCGTACTCCTGCAGGATAGCATCGTGATTGATTCGTGGGCCGACGGTGCCGTCATAGCGGTAGACGCCTTCCTCACGATTAACGAATGGCCACTTGAGATTCTCGAAACGCACCCAGCCCACGCCGAGCCGGCGATTGATGGGAGCGTAGGCGATGTTCGAGACGTTCAAGCCAAAGCGGGAATCGGCACTGACCTCCTGCAGGGCCGGAGGCATCACGAAGACATGCCGATGGAGCGTTTGCTCACTGCCTCCGGAGGAGACGCGAACTGTGGCCAGGTATGCGCCGGGCGTCAGTTCGGCCGCGACCTCCAGAGGCACCAGCGAGACAGCGCGGGAAGCGACACTATGGGAAGTCCTTCCCTCGGCCAGGACCTCCCCCATGAGCAATGATGCCTCATTGCCGGGTTCAAACATGGCGCTATCGCGCCTCAGCGCGTAGGAGATTTCGCTGGTCCCCGCCTGTGGGCGGAAATTGGTGAGTGCAATCGACAGGTTTGGCCGCCCGGGCTCCATGGCACCTGCGCCGAGGAATTCGGCCTTGATGGCCGATTCGTCCTGCGCCGGCATACGTGTTTGCGCGAGCAGGCCATCCACGATCACGCTGGTCGGGCCGCCGGTCCTGGTAAACCAGACGACGTGCACCGTCTTGACCGGCTGATCGAGCGTCTTGTTCTTGGCAGCCTGTGGGAATGCCTGTGGGATCGGCTGGCGAAGATCCAGTTCAACCCATTTCCAGCCGGTCCAGTTGGCCTCGACGAGGTGCATCAGGGACTCGTCTTCGCCGTCGTACATCCCAAACCCGACGCGCGAGACGTTGGCATTCGGTTCCAGGTACACCCACATGCCAAGGCGCTGGCACTCACCGGGAACAGCCGCGGAGACGTCAAAGTCTCCCTTGCACCCGGGGCCTTCGGCATCAGCACTGAAGCGCAATGCAACAGCGCCCACGCGGGTGCCGACGGTTGGAGGTGCAACGGATGTTCGCGCACCGGAAACTCGCCATCCTCCCGCAAACACGCGCGAGCCGTTCTCGCAGGTGTTCAACAGAATCTGCTGCAGGCCCGGATCGGGGCTGCTCATTGCGCTTTCTGGCGGAGCGACGGAAACACCAGCCAAGCCAACCGCTGCCCCGGCGAGAAAAGCAACTACTCCACTAAACATCCTCTTCACTACAAAACCTCGATCCGAAGAATTACAAAGTGCGCGAAACATCAACTTGGCCGCAGGAAGCTATCCCTGCTCGGTGTTGCGCCGCCGCAGCAGCACGGTCCCAGCCAATCCCAGCAGACTCAGGCCAACCGGCTCTGGCACGTTGGACAGCCTGATCGCGTCAAGTTCCGAGATGCTCAGGACTGTGTCATACACGCGAACGTCATCGATGTACGCTTGCGGAGTCCT
>JAKORQ010000022.1 GCA_029777755.1 Planctomycetota bacterium | reverse complement strand
GCAACATCAGGACCAGTGGCTGTACTCCATCTTCTATGAGATCACGCCAAAGGACACGGGACTCAAGCGTGTGCTGTTCCTGGCGGCGCTGATGCTGGGCATACGCCTGGGCTCAGAGCTGCTGCGGATGTGGCAGAGCATCCTGAGCATACGCATCGGCCTGCACGGGATGATGCGCGTACGCTGCGATCTTTTCCGCAAGCTGCAGGCGCTATCGATCGGCTACCATCGCTCGCAGCCGCAGGGAGACGCCATCTACCGCGTCGCCTGGGATACCTATGGCTTCCAGGGTGTGCTTAACGTCTTGGTGGCCGTGCTGGTGGCATCATGCAAGCTGGTCCTGATGGTGGCGATCGCCTGGACCTTCAACTGGAAATTGACGCTGCTGTCGCTGGTGGTCGTTCCGCCGCTGCTGTTCCTCTTGCGCTCCTATGGGGAGATCCTCAAGGCGCGATCCGTGGAAGCCAAGGAAAAGGACTCAGGCTTTTACACGGTGCTGCAGCGTTCCATGACCGCCATAGGCCTGGTGCAGGGATTCAACCGTGAGGCAGATGAATACCAGAAGTTTCACCAGACGGTGCGCAGCAGTGTGAAGGCATACTACAACCTC
This sequence comes from Planctomycetota bacterium, assembly GCA_029777755.1. Lineage (GTDB taxonomy): Bacteria > Planctomycetota > Phycisphaerae > Tepidisphaerales > Tepidisphaeraceae > CAIQIQ01. The sequence goes on along the minus strand of JAKORQ010000022.1, from coordinate 6,505 downwards.
CACTGGCACGAGGTGATCTACTGGCTGCTCATCGGCGGGACGTTTGCCATCGGCGCCACGCTGGTCTTCGGGTTCGGCGGGTACCTGGTAATCGAGAAAACGCTCACCGTCGGCTCTCTTACCATCATCCTGGCATACATCGGCGACCTTTATGATCCGCTCACCAAGCTCTCGTCCAGCGGCTCAAGCATGATCACGGCGCTGGCCGGGGTCAATCGCGTGTTCGAGGTGCTCGACCGCGACGAGATCATTCGCGATGCCCCCGGGGCGATCGATCTTCCGCGTCAGCGGCGCACTCTCGTGCTGGAGAATGTCTGCTTTGCCTATCGGCCGGGGCAGAATGTCCTGGAGGACCTGACGATATCCATCGGGCCCGGCGAGATGGTGGCGTTTGTCGGTGCATCCGGCGTCGGCAAGACTACCCTGCTCAATCTACTGCCGCGCTTCTACGACCCAACCTCAGGCAGTATCCGGCTCGATGAATATGACGTGCGAAACGTCACGCTCAAGAGCCTGAGGGCACATATCGCGCTGGTGGTGCAGGAGAACATCATGCTTCCCACCACCATCGCGGAGAATATCAGCTACGGCCGGCCGGGCGCGACGATGGAACAGATCAAGCACGCGGCCAAACTCGCCGGCGCATCCGACTTCATCGAGAAGCTCCCGGACGGCTATGACACAGTAGTCAGCGAAGGTGGCAGCAATCTCTCCGGGGGACAGCGCCAACGCATCGCGATAGCCCGTGCCCTGCTCACCGAGGCGCCCATCATCGTGATGGATGAGCCAACCAGCGCCCTCGATGCCGAGCATGAGCAGTACATCAACGAGACTCTCCGCAGCCTCAAGGGAAAGCGGACAATCATCATCGTCAGCCATCGGCTCTCCACCGTGGCCGAGTGCGACCGCATCTGCGTGATGGATGCTGGAAAAGTGATCGAGATCGGGACGCATAAGCAGCTTGTTGAACTGAAAGGCGCCTACTACCGCATGGCGCGGCACCAGATGAAGGTTGAGTGACCAGGAGCAATTGGCTGATGGCGGAGAAGCTTCGCATCATCGTGGGTGGCATGGTTGGGCAATACCCGCTTGGCGGGGTGGCATGGGACTATCTCCACTATGTGCTGGGCCTGCACGAGCTTGGCCACGATGTCTACTATGACGAGAACACCTATACCTGGCCATATCATCCGGTTCGCCAGGAACCGACCGATGATGGCTCATTCTCAGCGGCCTTCATCGACGATTTCTTCGCACGCTACGCACCGGAGCTGCGATCCCGCTGGCACTTCAACCTGATGATGGAGAAGAGCTACGGCATGACGCGTCAGCAGTTTGACGAGATCGCTGCATCCGCCGACATCTACCTCAACATTTCCGGTGTCTGCATCCTTCCGGAGAGGCTCAACCCAAGGTGCCGTAAGGTGTTCATTGACACCGATCCAGGCTTTAACCAGATCGGGCTGTACAACCTGATGCAGAAGGAAGGCCCCAGTTGCCGGCGCTACCGTGAGGTAACAAGCCACGACTGCATCCTGACCTACGCCGAGAACATCAACTCACCCGACTGCCACCTGCCCAAGCTCGATATCGACTGGATCCCGACACGTCCGATCGCCACTGGCGCACACTGGAGATGGTGCCGTGAGGCAAAGCCTCGCGATAGTGCCTTCACCACCGTGATGACGCTGGACTTCTCGGCACAGCTGAAGAGTCTCGACTACGACGGCAAGAGCTATTACGACAAGCGGCCGGAGTTTGAGAAGTTCATCGATCTACCCCTCCGCACGCGCGCTCGGCTTCGCCCGGCCATCGGGCGAAACAGAGGAATTGAGCACATCCTCGCCAGGCGATGGGAAGTGACGGCGGCCTATCCCGTCAGCGACACGCCTGAACACTATCAGCAGTTCATTGCCGACAGCTTCGGGGAGTGGTCGATCGCCAAGAATGTGTACGCCGAGCCGAACACCGGATGGTTCAGTTGCCGCACCTGCTGCTACCTGGCAGCCGGCAGACCCGCAGTGGTGCAGGACACCGCCTGGTCGCGGTTCATCCCTTCAGGCGAGGGACTGTTTGCCTTCCGAACGATCGACGAGGCTGCCGCTGCCCTGGAGGAAGTCATGCGCGACTACCCCCGACATCAGCGGGCCGCTTACCAGATCTCGCAGGAATATCTCTCACCCCAGGCGGTGCTCGTGCCGATGCTCGAGCGCATCATGGCGTGCTAGAGCCGCCCAACTGTAAGTGGAGCGGCTCATCCTCAAGCTGCGGGAGTTCGAATTGGCGTAAGTCTGCCCGAACTGGTGCGGCATGGACATGCGCTTTGTTCTCGAAGCGCATCCCGTCGAGGATAGCATTGCCTCCCGCGGGCGGAGGACTACCCCGCTCCACCTTGTGTGGAACTGCTTGAGATATCCTTCACCGGCAAGCTGCAGGAACTACTTCGACTCGGTCAGGACCCTGCGGCAGACCGTGAACACATCGGTGTTGTCGATGTACTGGTCGCTCCAGCGCGCATCCAACTGATACATCTGGCGGAAGTTGCTGTCCGATCCATCGGTAAGCTCGCCAAACCACTCAGCACCTACGCCGCGGGCATACATCGGCACCAGCTCGTTGGTATGGCTGCCGCTGTGCCAGCGGACCGAGGGCATCTTCCCCTTGCCATTGTCGCGCGGCAGCGAGAAGAACACCGTGTCGGAGTCCGGGCCAAGTGGCAGGCCGTTGCCATGGTCGGTGGTGACGACCAGCAGGGTATTGGACCAGTCGATGGCGTCGCCTGGCCGATCAACAAACTCGATCACGGCCGCCACGGCGCTGTTGAAATCGACCATCTCCTCGATGGCGCGGGAAGTCTGGTTGCCATGGGCCGCCCAGTCGACGGCGCCACCTTCGATCATGAGGAAAAACCCGTCAGGATCGCGCGACAGCACATTGAGCGCCGCCAGGCTCATGGTTGCAAGTGACGGCACGTTGCTGTTCAGGGGAACCTCGAACGGCTCCTTCTCACTGGAGTAGCCGGAACGGGCCTGCTGCAGCGTATTGGCTACCTTGGGCAGGCCAAACACCTTGGCCGGCGGATTGGTGGCCGTCGCCAGTTCCTCGAACTTTTCCTTGTCAAATATCACCGTGTAGCCGTTATACGGCTGGCCGGCTTCCACGGCCGACTTGATGCCGGCCCAGGTTTCCTCGTCTATGAACTCGTACTTTGGATTGCGCGGCTCGCTTTGGTTGTTGAACTCAGGATGGCCGGCTCCCATGATCACCGAGAGCTGGCCGGAACTGAGCATCTCCTTCGCCAGTGCATGGTAGTTGTTGCGGCTGATGTTGTGGGCGGCAAACGCGGCGGGAGTCGCATGGCAGAATGGCACGGAGGTAACTGTGCCGGTGCTGCGTCCGGTTTCCAGGGCGATCTGGTAGATGCTGACCATCGGCTCGCCCACGCCGGCCGGTGAGTTCGCCCAGTTGATCGAGTTGTTGTAGGTCTTTCGCCCTGTGGCCAGCGCCGTGCCGGCGGCCGCCGAGTCGGTGTAGTTCGCCTTCAAGTAGCGATAGCCGGCGAAATAATCCGGCTTCTTGTCGGCCTGCTCGGGAGCAGGAACGGCCGAGCTATCCCATGCCTTAGCCGGGTCGTACGAGCCCTTCGGGGTATCGTCGCCGGTGGGCTTGGAACTCAGATTCAGCGGGAAGGTGGTCATGCCGTACCTGACGAATCCATCCTGCTCATAGGGCTGATTGAACAGCTTCCCCTCATAGAGCGAGGTCATGCGCCAAGTGGTGAACGAGGCGCCATCCGCGATCATCACGATCACATGGCGAGGTTCCGCCGCGAGAACAACCGATGAACAGGCCAGGGCCAGAGCTGGTACGATGCGACGAAGAAGATGAATCATGGGTGCGTATTGTAAATAGCACCAACCACGAATACCAGAGCAACTGCTAACCGAAGCTGGCACGGCTCGGCCCGGCTCGCAACAGGCGGGCGGCATATCATAGATGCGTGCCGAAAACAGATAACAAGATTCGCTGCGGCTGGTGCAGTTCTTCCGAGGAGTACATCCGCTACCACGATGAGGAATGGGGCGTGCCGGTACATGATGACCGCGTCCATTTCGAGTTCCTCATCCTCGAAGGCGCCCAGGCTGGCTTGAGCTGGCTGACGATCCTGCGCAAACGCCAGGGATACCGCGAGGCATTTGCAGACTTCGATCCTGTTGCGGTAGCACGCTTCACCGACAGGCACGTCGAGAAGCTGTTGCTTAACCCCGGCATCGTTCGCAACCGCCTAAAGATTCAGTCGGCCATCAACAATGCCAGGCGTTTCCTTGAGATCCAGGAGGAGTTTGGCTCCTTCGATCGCTACATCTGGTCGTTCGTCGGTGGTCAGCCCATCGTCAACCAGTGGAGATCACTCGGCAACATCCCTGCCACCAGCCGCGAATCGGATGCCCTCAGCAAGGACCTCATTCGCCGTGGCTTCAAGTTCGTCGGCAGCACCGTTATGTACGCACACATGCAGGCGTGCGGCTTGGTGAACGATCATCTGGTTGACTGCTGGCGCTATACGCTCGTCCAGAAGGCGACCCGTGGTAAGCAGAAGCACTGATGCGGCGCGTTTCTCTCGCCTGCCATCATTGACACGCCCCCAGCGGAGACTATCCATAGGTACATGAACATCTCCATCCTCGGCGCGGGTAACGAAGTTACCGGGTCGGCATTTCTAGTGAGTAACGGTAAGGCTAAGGTGCTGGTGGACTGCGGCCAGTTCCAGGGTGGACGCAGGGAGGAGAACAAGAACCGCATCCCCAAGGCGATGTCGCCGCGCGAGCTTGATGCGGTGGTCATCAGCCACGGCCACCTCGACCATATCGGCCGACTCCCCCTGCTGGTGATGAAGGGATTCAGCGGCCCAGTCTACGCGACACCTGCAACCATCGATGTTGCGAAGCTGATCCTCAAGGATGCGGCCAAGGTGCAGGAGTCTGAGGCCGCGAGGATTAACCGCAAGCGGATGCGGGCCGGCGAGCCGCTCATCTCTCCCCTGTTCACCGATGAAGATGTGGACAAGACCGTCCGCCTATTCACGCCTCTCGACTACGATGGCCCCCATCCTGTAGCTCCTGGAGTCCAGGTACAGATGATGGAATCCGGTCACGTGCTTGGGTCGGCCATCATCAACATGGATGTGGAGGATGGTACACGCGAGCGTAAGGTTGTCTTTTCCGGCGACCTGGGCCCACTGAACCTGCCGATCCTCAAGGATCCTGCCCGTATCGATCGCGCCGACTGGGTGTTCATGGAATCAACCTATGGTGACCGCGATCACCGGCCGCTGGATGCGACCCTGGATGAGTTCAACTCGCTGATCCGCGAGGCGGTAAAGCGCAAAGGCAAGATCCTCGTCCCCTCCTTCGCGCTGGGCCGAACGCAGCAGATCGTGTACCACCTGGCCGAGGCTTTTCACAACAGGATCGTTGAGCCATTCCCTGTCTATATCGACTCGCCACTGGCGATCGCCGCCACCGAGGTATACGCGCGACATCCCGATCTCTACGACTCAGAGATGCGCGAGTTTGTCCTTGGCAACAAGCTTCGCGATGCGCTCAAGACAGTACGATTCTCGCAGACGGCCGACGAGAGCAAGTCCATCAACGATGTCCCAGGCCCCTGCCTGATACTGGCCGGCTCTGGAATGTGCACGGCCGGCTGGATCCTGCACCATCTCAAGCACAATCTTTGGCGGCCGGAGACCACTGTCATCTTCGTCGGCTACCAGGCGCCCGGGACGCTCGGGCGCTTGCTGATCGATGGACGGCCTCAGGTCAGTGTCTTCGGCGAAAAGATCGCCGTGAATGCCACCATCCGTTCCCTCGGTGGCTTCAGTGCTCACGCAGGCCAGAGCGACCTGGTAAACTGGTACGCCTGCTTGGCCGGCTCTCGCCCCCGAACGACACTCGTGCATGGCGAAGAACGGGGCCGAAAGCCACTGGCGCGGATCATCAAGCAGAGATGGAACATCGACTGCGACCTGCCGTTTACCGGCGAAACGCTGTCGATGAACTGAGTTGAAGGATTTCGGTCAGTTGCTCTCCAGTCGCAGCGCTTCTCGCCTGCTGCGGCTGGGCGTGACCGCCATGTAGAGCATCACGCAGGCAAAGACGATGATCGCCCAGCTGATGTCAGGAAAGAACGGACGAATGTACGGCAGCCACTCCTTTGCCATCTCCGTCTGGCGGACAAAGGGAATTATGTAGCTGAACATCAGGATCGCTGCGATCAACGAGAGCGTCCAGGAAAGCGCCAGGGCAGCCACATTGATTGCCGCATAGGCGCTGAGGATCGCCGCGGGCCACATCAGATAGCGCTCGATCATCTGCGGCAGAAAGGTGTATGCCAGCATGAACGGCACCGCCATCGCCAGCAGCAGCTTGGGATCATGCCAGCGACGATGTCGAACGAAGGCAATGATCAGCACCGTAAGCATCACCACATAGATCGACATCAT
>JAKORQ010000240.1 GCA_029777755.1 Planctomycetota bacterium | reverse complement strand
TGGCGGCCATACCCACCAGCAGGCCGCCGATCTGGGCGTCTGTCGCCTGGCCGGACATGATCACCTCAAACGCCTCGCGTGCCTCGTCGCGGGAAAGATCCTCCCGGCGACACAGTTTCAACAGGATTTCCCGGAATTGCATGTTGGCGAAATCTACGCCCTGCGCGCCACCGGAGCAAGCGATTACTTGTGCGAGCAAAGAACGCAGACCCGCCGGCGCGCCAGCGCGCTTCCGTTTCTAGACAAAGCCGCGAAGACACCAGGCACTAAGGTTTTCAGAGCTACCGGGTTCCATCGCAGCTCGCCCGCATTGGCGGCACATTTTCCAAGAACCTGGCGGGTGGCCCGCGCTTTCAGGGACCCGTCGTCACCGTCTTTCATCGTTGCGTCGTGGTGAAATGAACAAGTGAAGTGGGCGCCCGATCCCCAAGGCCATTGCTCAACCTTCTTTGTGCCTTGCTCTTCGTTGTGTCTTTGTGTCAAGAGTGGATCGGAGTATGTGCTTCATCCATCAGGCAAATCCCGGCAACTCCCTACCGGCGCTACGTCCGCGCATCACCCGCGGCTACTTGATCGGCGATCAACTCATCCAGGCGGGCAAATTCCAGTCCGCGCGTGCGCAGTTGCTCGATCAGTATCGGCAGTGCCTCCAGCGTGATCTCCGGCCGTCGCGGCGAATGCGGGTCGATGCCGTCATGCAGCGTGATGATGTCGCCGCCGGTCACATTGGCGAGCCGCGCCATGATGCGGTCTACTGAGGTGGCCACGCCGTCGCGCGCGCTTTGCGACCAGGTCACCACTGTCTGGCCGAGACGCCGGGCCGCCATGGCGGTGAAGATGAACTTGATCCCCACCGGCGGCCGGAAATACCGGGGCCGCTGGCCGATCGTCCGCTCGACGATGTTGCTGGTGCGCTCAAGCTGATCCAGCCAGTAGCGATAGCCGCGAAACACGGCAAAGTGATGATGGTCGAAGGTGTGGTTGCCAACCAGGTGGCCGGCATCATGCACGCGGCGGAGCAGATTGGGGCTTTTCTCCACGTTTCTCCCGATGACGAAGAAAGAGGCCGGCACCCTCTGGCGGGCAAGAATCTCCAGCACGCGATCGGTATACCCTGGCGACGGGCCATCATCGAACGTCAGCGCCACGCGATCACCGGCGCGCGGTCCATGCCAGGTGTTCCGGCACCAGAGACTCGATTGCGGCACAAACGTGCCATAAAGCCCAACCGCCCCGGCCGCCAGGAACACCCCTGACGCAGCAACAATGCCCACACCCATCGGCATACCCACATCTTACGTCTCCCCCGCGACTGGTCCCAGCGTCACCTATACAACCGTGCAGTCCGTCATAGCATGGCTCGCGAAGTGCGCCTCGTTAACGCATGTATGAAGACTATCGGTTGAACCGCCACCCGCTATACGCGGGCGGCGCCGAGCATGTCTGTTCCAGCTAGCTGCGCTTGTAGAACGGCAGCGGTACAACCCTGGCCGGGGTTTTCGTGCCCTTCAGGTCTACCTGCAGTTCAGTGCCCTCGGCGGCCAGCGGGGTGTCCACGTAGGCCATGGCGATGCTCTTGCCCAGGGTCGGCGATAGTGTGCCGCTGGTGATTTCTCCCACGTGGTTGTTGGCGGAGAACACTCCATAGCCCTGGCGGGCGATGCGGGTGCCGGTCAGTTCCAGGCCGACCAGCTTCCTCCTCGGGCCGTCGGCCGCGATCTTCCTCAGGGCCTCGGCGCCAATGAAGTCCTTGTTCAGGTCAACAGCGAACTGCAGGCCTGCCGAGATCGGGTCGATATTCTCATGCAGTTCGTGCCCGTACAACGGCATGCCCGCTTCCAGACGCAGGGTGTCGCGAGCACCCAGGCCCGCCAGCTGGATGGTGGCGTTCTCGTCGCCGATCCGCCCGCCCAGCATTTTCATGGCCATGCCCGCCATCTTGGCCGGCAGGATCACCTCGTAGCCATCCTCGCCGGTGTAGCCGGAGCGGAATACGGTGAACTTGATGAACATCATGCTCACGGTAGCAAAGTGATAGCGCTTGAGGTTCTTTACCTCGGCCGGCAGCACGCTGGAGATCCGCTCCATCACTTTCGGCCCCTGGATGGCTACCATGGCCGTCGCTTCCGTCTGGTCGGCGATGTCCACATCCAGGTCCAGTGCCCTGCGTGTGGACAGCAGATGCTCCACGACCTTCTCGCGATTGGAGGCATTGCAGACGAGGATCCAGTTTCGCGCGTCGCGCGAGATGATCACATCATCCAGCACGCCGCCGGACTCGTTGCAGATCAGGCTGTAGCGCGACTGCCCGACGGCCTGCGTGGCGACGTTGCGCGTCAGCACGCGATCAAGCAGATCGACCGCCCCCTTGCCGGTGAAGTAGATGCGCCCCATGTGCGAGACGTCAAAGAGGCTGCCGGAGGCGCGGCACTGTCTGTGCTCCTCGATGATGCCTTTGCGGTAGGAGATGGGCAGCTCCCAGCCGGCGAAATCAACCATCTTGCCGCCGGCCGAGACGTGAAAGTCGTAAAAGGGCGTTCGCTTTGCCATAGGGGAGCAACTATCCCTGTAGGCGATAAGGCGTCAAGGGACGAATTATGCGCGGCATGCAGTATTCCGCCGCCTGCGCAACAGCCCGCCGCCCGCCAGCATCAGGCCGTAGGCAACTCCCGTTGGCTCGGGCACAAAGAATGTCCCCGCCTCCAGTGCCGCGAATACCTGCTGGTACTCCTGCCCATACATGCCCAGATGCAGGGCGTGCATGTCGGCGAACAGCGGCGAGCCCTCGAGCATGGCGGTGTAGTCGATCAGGGCA
>JAKORQ010000239.1 GCA_029777755.1 Planctomycetota bacterium | reverse complement strand
GTGCCCGTGTCGATCTTGCCCGCCATCTGGTGGAGCGCATGCGTGGTTTCAGGATCGAAGGCGATGCGTGTGGCCCATCCAGCGCGCAGGCATGTCTGTTTCCAGGCGATCTATCGCCGATCGGATGAACGAGACGGTAGAGTCGAAGACGGCTACTGCAGCCGGGCGCCATCACGGTTGGAGGTCAGCTGGACAATCCGCTCGGCGATGGCCTGCCAGGTGAGAATTCCTGCATGATCGCCCGCGAGAGCGAGAGCGCCAATCTGCTCGGCGACATGCAACGGTGCCTTGTCGCCATGGGTTTGCAGGACATGGTTGGCACAGGCCCAGAGTTCCCAATCGTTGAGCATCAAGAGAGCTGCCCCGCAAGGCCGGCCAGAGTCGCCAGAAGTCCGTAAATCACGACACCACAAACGAGCAGGCGTTCGATTGGAACCTGCATTCGGCGAGGTTGGGCGGTCCCTGCCGGCCAGACCTGCTTGCAGATCAAGCCGTTGAAGCCCGCACGCTGGCCAGTTACCTCGACCTCGCGGCCGACAAGGCGTCGAGCTGACCTCGGCGCATCCAGTTCCCAGTGGCCGCCGCCTGCCTGGAGCACGAGGCCAAGCGGCCCGTCGACGAGCTCACCACGAAGGTGTAGGTCGGGGCTTACCGGCACGCTGGCCCTTTCCAGTACCGGTCCCATCGCAGCACCGTTTGCGTACGGATCATTGCGCAGGAGAGATCTGCGCCGGAGGGCAGGCGGCACCAGGCAGCCGTGCGGCTGCCGCCTGCGGAACCTTCCGAGCGGCACGACAGCCGCGGACCTCGAACCACAATGTGACCCGTCGAAATCGTTCCGCGCGCACCGCCCATCAGCTGGACGAGCGCATCACGTGCCTCAATCGCCGTGGCATCGGGGCAGGGCTGATTGGTGCGGCAGCTGCCATCCATTTCTCGGGCAGCGATGCCAGCGATGCGAATGCGGGGCCCTTCAGCACACCAGACCGGGCCATCGCCATCCCATACATGGGTTGGTGTGCAGGTGAAGGTCTGACTGGAGGCGACGATCGAGGCGGCAAGGAGGGCAAGCATGAGATGACCTCCTTAAAGCGCCCGTCCGAACCAGAGAACCCGCCCGACGATGTTGAGCGTCCGCTTTTCGAGGCCGCGCCAGCTCGGATAGGCCGGGTTGTCGCTCAGAACAGAAGCGCGCTTGCCCTGCGGTTCGAGGGCAATCCGCTTGACGCTCAGCATGTCATCCATCCGCAGGACATAGATCCCGTCTCTCAGGCGCGCCTGGC
>JAKORQ010000238.1 GCA_029777755.1 Planctomycetota bacterium | reverse complement strand
GGCAGAGCCGCTCGGGTTGCAGTGGCCACTGATAGGCGTGGTGATCGCACTGACGGCGATATTTCTGCTGGGCATGGCAGTTCGCAGCTTTCTTGGAAAGCAGCTCCTGCGCATGGTAGATGGCACGCTGCTTCGCCTGCCGCTGATCCGCCCCATCTATAGCGCGTGGAAGCAGGTTTCGCTGCCCAGTGGCGGGCAGGGAATGTTCGCACGTGTGGTGCTGGTGCCCGCCGGGCAGAACGGCATGTCGATGCTGGGCTTCACCAGCGGCAAACCGGTTCCCCAGCGCCCTGACTTCTGCCCGGTGTTCCTGCCCAACAGCCCCAACCCCATCACCGGGCGACTGATGTTCGTGAAGCAATCCGACCTGGTCTTCCTCAACATCACCGTGGAGGAAGCGCTCAAGGTGATAATCTCCACCGGCAACTACCTGCCCGAGATGGTTCCCGTGGATGCAGAGGCGGCCGCTCCCCTAAGAGGCGGATGATGGCCTGTTTTTCTGCCCCTTCCGAGGGACACTCTTGCGCGGCTTGCCGGTCGCGGGGCGCTTGGCGCCGGGCTTCTTCTTCGGGTCAACTTCACCGACCTCACCCGCTGCGCGCTGCGCCTCGCGCTTGAGCTGTTTTACCTCGATAGGCGTCAGGAAACGCCAGTTACCCGGGCCGACGCCCTTGAGGGTAAGTTTGCCCATGCGGATGCGCTGAAGCTTCTTCACCTTGTGCCCCAGCGCGGCGAGCATGCGCCTGATCTGGCGATTGCGGCCTTCGCAGATGGTGATCTCGAGGGTAGAAGCCTGCCGACCGCGGTTCATGATCTTCACCTTGCTGGCGCCGGCCTTGAATCCCTTGCCCTGCTTGTCAGCCAGCCAGACGCCCTTGTTCAGTTCCTCGATGATGCGATCCTCGACGTAGCCATCCACCTCGGCCACGTAAGTCTTGGCGATGCCATAGCGGGGATGGGTGAGGCGATTCGTCAGGTCTCCATCATTGGTCAGCAGCAACAGCCCGCGCGACTCGGCATCCAATCGGCCAACGGGATACACCCGATAGGGAAAGTCCGGCGGTAGCAGATCGATCGCCCTTTTCTGCACGCCCTGGGCGACGTTGGTGCAATAAACCCCCTTCGGCTTATTCATCAGGATATAGACCTTCTCGGGCATCCCCTTCTTCGGCTTGAACTTGATCGGCTCCCCGTCAACGTGGATCTTGTCGTTCTCCGGATCGACAAGAATCGGCAACTGGCGCACGACCTTTCCATTCACCTGCACGCGCCCGTCGAGCACCATCTGCTCGATATTCCGGCGGGAATCGACGCCCGCATTGGCCAGCACCTTCTGAATGCGCTCTTTCATTTGCACCAGTTTAGCCGCGACAGGGGCAAGCGCCCAATGGCATCGGGGGGAGATGGGGTACTACGATGTAGCAAATGGTTCTCAGGAAAGGAGATATCGTAATGAAAGCACTGATCGGCGCACTTGCCTGCAGCCTGCTGATAGGGATACCCGCCCTGGCACAGGAGCATGACCATGGGGCGCATGCCGCTCAACCGGCGGCCAACGTTGCCCAGGGCACGGCGACGTCGGCCGTGGCCGTCCTGCATCCACTGGGAGAGAGCAAGGTGAAAGGCATCGTCCGCTTCACCGTGGACGGGGAAACCATCAAGGTAGTTGCGGAGGTCGAGGGGTTGCCCGCAAACTCCACGCACGGGTTCCATATTCATGAGTACGGCGACTGCTCGGCGCCGGATGGCTCGTCGGCCGGCAGCCACTACAACCCCGAAGGCCACCAGCACGCGGGCCCGGATGCCCCGCAACGTCACGCCGGCGACCTTGGCAACCTCACCAGCGATGAGAATGGCAAGGCGAAGCTCGAACTGACTCTCGACGGGCTGACCATCAACGGGACAAAAAACCCGATCATCGGGCGAGCGGTAATCGTCCATGAGAAGGCTGATGACCTTCAGTCGCAGCCGACCGGCGATGCAGGCGGCAGGATCGCCTGCGGCGTGATCGGCATTGCCAAGTAAGCACTGGCACCAGTCGGTATCGCATGGCGGGCGATTACCCTTAAAATGATCGCCCGCCATGAGCCTGGGTCCGCTGACCTATCTGCGTCATGTCCTGACAGCGCCTGTGACAATCACCGGCGCAACCTCGTGGCATCGCCCAGAGGGGATGATCGGCAATGAGACGATCGTCTGGTTCCCCAAGCTCATCCTGGTGGCCGAGGGGGAGATCGAGTACGAGATCGACGGCAAGACGCTGCTGATCCCCCAGTCACACCTGCTGTATCGCCCGGCATGGACGCGATCAAACTGGCGCACCACCCGGCCGGAACTGAGGATGCTGTTCTGCGAGTTTGACCTGCCCACGGCCGGGCTGATGTGGCGCGAGCCGTTCGTGGTGAAACCGGCCGACGTGAAGCGCGAGATCGATGTGATGCAGCGAATCGTTGACCTGTTCCACGGCGGGCAGGAGCAGCATATCCTGGAGGCGGCCGGCGAACTGAAGGCGATGCTGGCCCGCGTATTTGTGGCGGCATCGCGGCAGCTTCAGCCAGGGTCTCCGCCGCCGGCACAGCACCCCGCGATCGATCGTGCCCTTCAGCATCTTTCCCAATGCTTCCATCGGCCGGATGTGCTGGACGCACTGCATGAACGGGCCGGTTTGGGAGTGAATCGCTTTCGCACACTTTTCAAGCAGCAGCTTGGACTTACGCCACAGGGATATGTGCTGCTGCTGCGCATGCGGGCGGCGCGCTATTACCTGACCGATGCCAGGCTTCCGCTGAAGCAGGTCGCCATGGCGGTTGGGTATGACGATCCGCTCTATTTCTCGCGGGTGTATCGCAAGTTCTGGGGACATCCGCCAACGCACGACCGCAATCGCCCGGCCGTGGGAGCCAGGCCCCCTACCCCTTACGCGCGTTGATGGCGTCCATCATTTTGTGTGCCTATTCCATGGCGTGGGCCAAGCGGGCAGAGGTAGATTGCCGGGCATGAGTCACATAAACATTTCCGGCGTATTTCCGCATCTGGCAGTAAAGGCAGGACATTTCCCTAGGCGAACGGAGACTGGCATCGGTGCACTGATGCCTTGGGCCGATCGGCTCTGGTTCGTCACCTATGTCGCCCACAAGAGCCCAACTGGATCCGGCACGGGGCTGTTCTACATCGACGACGCGATGAACATCACCAAGCACCCGGCAAGCGTGGTGGGCACATATGCAAACCGCATGATCCACAAGCAGTCCAGTCAGCTCAGCATTGGCCCTTACCTGATCGACACGGAGGGCAATGTCCGGACGATCAGGGACCTGATCGACACCCGTCTGACCGCGACCTGCGAACACCTGACCGATCCTGATAACAAGATCTATATCCTCGGGATGGAAGGTGAGTTCTTCGAGGTGAACGTGCACACCCTCGAGGTGAAACAGTTGTACAACCTGCTCCAGGAGCTGGCGGTCGGATCGAACTGCCGGCCGCACTTCAAGGATGCGTATAGTGCCCATGGCCGGGTCGTGGTGGCTAATAACAGCTACTATGGCGGCGATTTTGAGCGAGGCTTCAGCGACGGTCGACTGGCCGAGTGGGATGGAAATAAGTGGACTGTGCTGGAGCGAACGCAGTTCAATACCACCGCCGGGCGAAAGGCGGGCGACCTTGGCGAAGGCATCTACGCCGTCGGGCAGGATCGCGCCAGCGCGGTGCTGAAGCTGTACCTGCCGCAGACCGGCTGGCAGACGTACCGCCTGCCCAAGGCCACGCACACTCAAGACCACGCATGGACGACCGAATGGCCGCGCATCCGCGAGGTGGAGAGCGAGCGCTGGATGATGAATGCCAGCGGCATGTTCTACGAGCTGCCGAGCATGACCTACGCCAACCGCATCTGGGGTCTGCGACCGGTCTGCACGCACCTGCGAATCATCGGCGATTACTGCGCCTGGAATGGCCTGCTGGTAATGGCCGGCGACCAGACCACACCAATCAACGATACCAATGCCTACGTCGGCCAGCCGCAGGCCAATCTCTGGTTCGGCAAGACCGATGACCTGTGGAGCTGGGGCAAGCCGCAGGGCTGGGGCGGGCCATGGTTCAAGCAGGAGGTGAAGGCGGGCGAGCCATCGGATCAGTACCTGATGACCGGCTTTGACAAGAAGTGCCTGCACCTGATGCAGGATTCATCCTCGGCGGTGAAATTCGCGATCGAGGTGGACTTCCTTGGCGAGGGGACGTGGAAGAAGTACGGCGAGATCGAGGTGCCGGCCGGCGGGTATGTGCATCACGAGTTTCCCAGCGGGTTCAGCGCCCACTGGGTACGCATCGTGCCGGCTGGCGACTGCGTCGCTACAGCGCAGTTCATCTACACCTGACAGGCGGACCGGACGGGCGAGAACGAACCTGCAGAGACACAGAGGCGTTTGCCCCTGTGTCTCTGGCTTCATTGCCTGCCTCAGCGCTTCACGGGAAAGGTTGTCTCGATCCAGGTGCAGTCAGTTCTTGTGACGATCCTGGGGTTCTCCAGTTGGGCCGGAAGCAGGACGGTCTCTCCCTTCTTGAGAGTCACTGGCTCGGTAAGGTTGGAGACGTGAATCTCCGCCTCCCCCTCCATCATCATCCAGACCATCGGTTCGCCATAGGCGATCTCCCGCTCCATGCCGGCCACGAACCGCACCTTCTCCATCGTGAAGAACTCGCAACTGCACAGCCGCGTCACTGCGGTATGCACGCTGGCGACGTGCTGGCGCTGCTGGGTGGATGGGTGCTTATTCTCGAAATCGATAGTCTCCAGCGCCTGCTGGATGTGCAGTGTGCGTTCCTTGCCGGTGGAAGGATCAATGCGCTTGAAGTCGTACACGCGGAAGGTGGTGTCGCTGGGTGTCTGCACCTCGGCCACCAGGATGCCGGCGCCCAGTGCATGCACCGTCCCGGAGCGGAGGAAGAAGCAGTCGCCTGGCTTGACCTTCACGCTGCGGATGAGGTTCTCTACCGTGCCATCCTCGATAGCCTTGGCAAAAGCCTCGCGGGTGGCCCCCTCTCGCAGGCCGATCAGGATGCGCGACTCAGGCTCGTTCTGCATCACGTACCAGGCCTCCGTCTTGAGATGCGCCCCCGGGTGCCTGCGACAGTACTCCTCATCGGGGTGTACCTGCACTGAAAGATCCTCGCGGGCATCGAGGAACTTGATGAGGATGGGGAACTGCTCGCCATTGACCAGGGCGACATTTCCGCAAAGCTCGGCCTGGTGATCCAGCACCAGCTCGTGCAGGGTCTTTCCCTTCAGCGGGCCGTTGGAAACCTTGGCGCTGACCCACTTGCCGGAATTGTCCACCACGCCCGGGGGAAAGTCGTACAGTTCCCAGCTCTCGCCAATCTGCCCCTCGGGAATCGCCTTGCCCAAGATCTGCTCGAACTTCCTTCCACCCCAGATCTTTTCCACGTAACGCGGCTCAAACTTCAACGGATAAAGCGCCATCTCCCAACCTTTCACAAGAACGCGGCCAACATCGGCCGGCGTGCGTTATAGTCAGAGCTGGGCGTTTCTGAAATGGGCAACCGCATCCTGCCGCTAACTTTCTACCGGAGGCCTGCCGAGACAGTCGCAAGGGAACTGATCGGCAAGATCATCGTGCGCGATTACGCCGGGACGAAGATGCGTGCCCGCATAGTGGAAACTGAAGCGTATGTCGGGCCACACGACCTGGCTTGCCATGCCGCGCGCGGAAGGACACCGCGCACGGAAGTGATGTTCGGCCCCGGCGGCCACGCCTACATCTACTTCATCTACGGGATGTACTTCATGCTCAACTTCGTCACAGGAGAAGAGGGTGACGCGCAGGCAGTGTTGATACGGGCGGCCGAGCCGCTGGATGGCTGGAACTGCGACCTGGCCGGCCCCGGCAAACTGGCGCGAGCCATGCACCTCACGCGCGATGAGAACGGATTGATCCTCACCTCGCCGCAGTTGCATGTATGCGATGCGCCCGGCCGCCCGGCGATAGCAACTTCCCCGCGCATTGGCGTGGCTTATGCCGGAGAGTGGAAGCACAAGCATCTGCGCTTCTTCGACCCGCACAGCCGCTGCGTCTCCAAACGCCGCCGGGAAGCGATCACTTCCTGAAGAACGCCTTGCCGGCGCGGGTGTACTTGCTCAGGCGATTGTTGACGTACAGCGCCTCGAGAATGAACTCGCCGACACTCGCAAGGGTCGCCTGATCGTCAGCATCCAGGTCAAGCTCCTTCGCCAGCCTCGTTGCGCTTTCGGTTAAGCCGCTGATCGCGCCCATGTTGGCGACATACTCCTCATCGGAAACCTCATCCCCAGACGGGAAGGTGAGATTTCCCTTGAACTGGTCGACAATGTGTTCAAAGTCATTGATGTCGGCGATCTCGGCGAATACTGATTTCACCGCCTCGCCGGTCAGGGAAGCGATCAGCTTGTCCTCGGCCGCCTCGTCCTCGGCCAACGAAAGCTCGATCTTGCCGCGCACCGCCGCCACGATGTGGTGCAGATCACCAACGCGGGCCACCACGCGGCGGCTGTCGGTCATGATCCCCCGCCGCTCAGCGTTGGATGCCACCGCCTCGATGCAGCAGATTGACGCGCGCACCGACACACCGGATGACTGCGATACATTTGGGCTGGTGCGGGCCAGCATGATTACCTGCTCGACGATCTGCGAGATGAACGGCGGAATCACCACCTCAACACACGATTCACTCGCTCCCTCGCGCCTGAGCCAGGCGTTCTTGTGCGAGACCTCGATCCCCTCCTCAAGGGTCTGCGGGTAGTGCGTGCGCACCACCGAGCCGATGCGATCCTTCAGCGGCGTAACGATGCGGCCGCGATTGGTGTAATCCTCGGGATTGGCCGAGAAAACCAAGCATAAATCGAGATTCAGGCGGATGGGATAGCCGCGAATCTGTACATCGCGCTCCTCAAGCACGTTGAACAGGCCTACCTGGATTCGCGGCGCAAGGTCTGGCAGCTCGTTGATGGCAAAGATCCCGCGATTTGACCTTGGGATCAGGCCATAGTGCATGGTCGATTCGTCGGAGAGGTAGCGCCCCTCGGCATGCTTAACCAGGTCGATCTCGCCGATCAGGTCGGCGATGGTCACGTCCGGCGTGGCCAGCTTCTCGTGATAGCGGTCATCGCGATGGACCCACTCGATCTTCGCATCATCCCCCTGCTCCTCGATGATGCGCCGCCCGGTGCGGGTGAGCGGCCTGAGGGGATCATCGTTGATCTCGACGCCGGCCAATACCGGGATCCACTCGTCCAGAAGCGTCGGCAGCATGCGCAGGATTCGCGTCTTGGCCTGGCCGCGCAGACCCAGGAACAGAAGGTCATGGCGCGAGAGGATGCCATTGACGATCTGGGGAACCACCGTGTCGCGATAGCCGATGATTCCCGGGAAAAGCTCCTCGCCACTGCGCAGCTTGCGGATGAGGTTTCTTCGCAGCTCCTCCTTCACCGTGCAGGGCTTGTAACCTGTTTGCTTGAGTTGTCCGACAGTCGTCGCTCGAGGGTGATTCACTGGCTGTGCTCCCTTCTCACTCCCTCGAATGGTAGGCGGGCATTTCTCACGCATCGCGATATCGGCTGTGATGGCATTGAGATTGCGGATTACAGATGCGTCTGTCCGCTCCCGGGCGGCAGGTACAGTTACGCGGGCGAATGGCGCATCGCCGCCAGGAGCGGCGGGACATAATGGCTTTCAAGGGGGGGTGGAACATGGTCAGTATGGGTACCCAGGCGTCGCGGTTTTCAACCATGGCAGAAGCTGAGCCTGCGATGGAGGAGAAAACGCCACGACAGGCGAATGTGGGGATGGCGGAGAGAATTGTGCTGGGAACGGTCGGTGGCCTGCTGGTCGGGCGGGCCCTCGCTCACCCGACTCTGCCGCGGATGGTTTGCGGGGCGATGGGGGCAGCGCTGCTGTACCGCTCCGTATCAGGCTACTGCCCTGCCTACCAGTCGCTGGGGATCGACACCGCCCGTCGTGGACAAGCAAAGCCGCAGGACTACTACCGCAACGGCATCCACGTGGAGATGGCATACACAATCATGCGGCCGGCGGAGGAGCTATTCCAGTACTGGCGAAACTTCGCGAATCTCCCCACTTTCATGACCCACCTGAAGGAGGTCTCCATCATCGACGAGCATCGCTCGCGCTGGGTGGCCCGTGGGCCGGCGGGCAAGTCGATCTCCTGGGAGGCCGAGATCATCAACGAGGAGCCCGGGAGACTGATCGCCTGGCGGTCGCTCGCGAATGCGGATGTGGATAATGCCGGGTCGATACGCTTCGTCGCCGCGCCCGGCAACCGCGGCACAGAGGTGCGCGTGAACATCGAATACATTCCGCCTGCCGGCCAGATCGGGCGGACGATCGCATGGATGTTTGGCGAGGAACCGCGCCAGCAGATACAGGAGGATCTGCGCCGCTTCAAACGCCTGATGGAGACT
>JAKORQ010000237.1 GCA_029777755.1 Planctomycetota bacterium | reverse complement strand
TCTGCTGGCTGCGGAGGCAGGCATTCCGGCTGATCCGCTTTCCACACGCATGCCGCATTTCGCGCCGAAGGCGGAGCGCTGCATCTTCATTTTTCTCGAAGGCGGCCCCTCGCAGATGGATCTCTTTGATCCGAAGCCACTGCTCAACAAATACGATGGCCAGCCGCTGCCCGATTCGATCGTGGGAGATGCGAAGTTTGCCTTTCTGCAAAAGGATACGGCCACGGTGATGGGCACCAGCCGTGTCTTCAAAAAACACGGCCAGTGCGGCATGGAAATCAGCGATCTGCTGCCGCACATCGCCACCTGCGCGGATGACATCGCCTTGGTGCGTTCCATGCACACCACGCAGTTCAATCATCTCCCGGGCCAGCTCATGCTGAATTGCGGCGAATCCCGGCTCGGGCGCCCCAGTGTGGGGTCGTGGGTGACCTATGGTCTCGGCAATCCGTCGCAGGAGCTGCCTTCCTACGTCGTCATGGTCAGCAAAGGTCGCGGGCTGCCGGGCGGCAGTTCCACCTGGTCCAGCGGCTTCCTCCCATCATCCTATTCGGGCGTGATGTTTCGCAATGGCGCCTCGCCTGTTCTGAACCTGGGCAACCCCGCTGGCATCACGCCGGAGATGCAGTCTGCGAGCATCCGCGCCCTGAACGACCTCAACCGTCTTCAGCACCAGCACATCGGTGATCCTGAGATCGCGGCGCGCATCAACAGTTACGAACTCGCCTTCCGCATGCAGAGCGCCGCGCCGGAGCTGGTGGACCTGAGCGGTGAATCGCAGGCCACGCTGGATGCCTACGGCGTGAATCGCATTGAGCCGCCCATCAAGAGCAACCTCGGCGGCATCGGCAACTACCAGACCTTTTCGCGGCATTGCCTGAATGCACGGCGGATGGTGGAGCGCGGCGTGCGCTTCGTGAACATTATCCACGCCTCGTGGGACCACCATAGCGACCTCGATCGCCAGCTCGCGCACAATTGCGGAATGGTCGATCAGCCCATCGCCGCACTGCTCAAAGACCTCAAGCAGCGTGGCCTGCTCGACACCACGCTCGTCGTGTGGGGCAGCGAGTTTGGCCGCACCGCCTTGGGAGAAAATCGGAAAGGCTTCAAGAAAATTACGGGGCGCGATCATCATCCCTACGCCTTCAGCCTCTGGATGGCGGGCGGCGGCATCAAAGGAGGCCAGGTCCATGGCGAGACGGATGATTTTGCCTGGCACGTCGCGCGTGATCCTGTCTCCATCCACGACTTCCACGCCACCATCCTCCACCTCTTCGGCCTCAACCATAACAAGCTCAGCTACCGCTTCCAGGGCCTCGACTTCCGTCTCACCGGGGTGAACCCGGCCAAGGTGGTGAAGGGGCTGATTGCTTAGGCCGAGAGACTTCGATCACTGAAGCGGGCCCCACCAAAAACACCCGGTCATTCTGCG
>JAKORQ010000236.1 GCA_029777755.1 Planctomycetota bacterium | reverse complement strand
CGTGCTGGGCATGTTCTACCTGCGGTTTGACGATGGTTACTTCGTCAAGTACCAGCAGGCGGCCGCCGGCTTCCTCAAGGATGGCCAGATCAGCATGGACCACTGGTTCATCGTTGCCGGCACCGATATTCGCCCGATCGTCACCTGCTTCATCGGCATTATCCTGGCGATCTCGCTGAACAAGCTCACGAGCTACTACACCCACACCAGCCATGCGCCGGTGCGGAGCCTGGCCAAGAGCTGCGAGACCGGCCACGCCACCAACATCATCCAGGGGTTTGCGGTTGGCTATGAGTCGGCCGTGATGGCGACCATCGTGCTGGCACTGGCGATTTTCCTGTCGGTGCTCTGCTTTGCCGGCAGCACCGCGGTGTTTGTCGCGTACGGCGTGGCTATGGCCGGTATCGGCATGCTTACGCTCACCGGCAACACCATCTCGATGGACGTGTTCGGCCCGGTGGCTGACAATGCCAACGGCATCGGCGAGATGGGCTATGACAAGGAGGAGATGGGCGAGCAGCAGTACAATCGTGCCCGCCAGATCCTGGCAGACCTCGACGCTGTCGGTAACACCACCAAGGCTGAGACCAAGGGTATCGCCATCGGCTCGGCGGTTATCGCCGCGGTGTCGATGTTCGCCTCCTTCATCGCCACGCTGGCGATGGGTTCGGAAGACCGCATCACCCAGATGTCGCAGGAGGAGTACATCAAGTACGCCTCGCTGCTGACCGTGGCTGACCCGAAGGTGCTCATCGGTCTGCTGATCGGTGCGGCGGTTCCGTGGCTGTTCAGCTCCATGCTGATCCGCGCCGTCGGTCGCGCTGCCTTCTACATCATCAAGGAATGCCGCATCCAGTTCCGCGACAAGGATATCTGGGAAGGCAAGAAGAAGCCCAACTATGGCCGCGTCGTGGACCTGTGCACCAGTGCCGCGCAGAGCGAGCTGATTGGCCCGGCGCTGCTTGGCGTGCTCTCGCCGATCCTGATCGGCCTGCTGCTGGGGCCCTATGCCCTCGGCGGCTTCCTGGCCGGCATGGTGGCTTCCGGTGTGCTGCTGGGTGTGTTCATGGCGAACGCCGGTGGCGCGTGGGACAACGCCAAGAAGATGGTTGAGGATGAGCCTCGCACCGAACTGACGGGCAAGGGCTCGGAGAAGCACAAGGCCGCCGTCACCGGCGATACCGTCGGCGATCCCCTGAAGGACACCGCCGGCCCGGCCATCAACCCCATGGTCAAGGTCATGAACATGGTGGCCATGCTCTCCCTGGGTCTGGTGCTCAGTTTCAACATGGCTGGCATCCAGAGTCCGCTGAAGAATGAAGCTCCCAACGGCTGGATCGGCGCGGTGATCTCCCTGATCCTGTTTGTGATCATCGTGTACTGCATCCACAAGTCGAAGAAGGAGACCCCGGAGATGAAGAGCCTGGACGACTAGGCTCACGGGTAACCTGAAATGAAACCAGGGCGAACGTCTCGCGTGAGATGTTCGCCCTGGTTCTTTTTGTCATCGCGCCGATCGTGGGATCGGCAAACATCGCGTCTGTGTCCGTTGAACGCGGATGAAACCTCGTCTCTTCCCCGCCTCTCGTGAGCTGCCGGGGATCACGCCTGCTGCTGCAGGAGGGACCCATCCTCGACGACGACCTGCTCGTCGAGCAGCAGGGCGCGAGTCTGCACGCCCATGCCAACAATGTGAAATTCGACCTCGTATGCGACCGTTGGAGCGAACCACGTGCTGCGGACCACTCCAACCTGTCCCCGGTTCAGCGATAACTCGGGAATGTCCTGAGTGAGTCGCACATAATCGTCAACCTGTGGTTTACGCATTGGCTCTACCCCTCACCTGGAAAATGGCTTTGGCTTCTCTGCGACCGTACAAACGAATGCAGGGTGGCTACCGCCCGTTGGACTATTGAGGGTAGGTCATTGGCTGAAATGCGCTAACGGTGAAAACTGCGTGATTCGCAGGAATTCAGGCGATTTGCAGCAGTTCCGCAAGAGTCTGGCCGATCCCGCCGGGGCTCTTGCAGACTCTGACGCCGGACTTCTCCAGCGCATTGATCTTCGACTCGGCCGTGCCTTCCGAGCCGGAGATGATAGCGCCGGCGTGACCCATGCGGCGCCCAGGCGGGGCGGTTCGGCCGGCGATGAAAGCCACCACCGGTTTCTTCACTTCGCTGGCGATGAACGCGGCGGCCGCCTCTTCATCGGATCCGCCGATCTCACCGATGAGGATGATCGACTGCGTGGCCGGGTCATCATTGAACATCTTGAGCAGCTCGATGAAGTTGAGCCCCTTT
>JAKORQ010000235.1 GCA_029777755.1 Planctomycetota bacterium | reverse complement strand
CAGTATTCGTCAGCTTCTTCAGCCAGCCCCGAAGCGGCGGCTTTGCGGGCCCTTCGTTCACGCTGCATTTTGTACACTGGAACGACAAGAACCCGGTCTGGAACGTCAAGAACATCGGCTGGGTTGAGAAGTACGGTGGCAAGGCGGAGTTCGCTGGCACCCCGGTGATGGTCTGGGATCCTGAAGCCAATCACGGCAGAGGCGCCTGGGTCGACGAGACGCGCTACGCTCCGTGGAAACGCGTCAACATCCCCGAGCCGAGCACCGCTCTGCTGGTGGGCGGCGCGATGGGCATCGCGGCTCTCCGTCGTCGCTCGATCTAACGCGCGACCGTTCGAAACAGAATTTGATCACTACACGCAGATCAACTGATCTGCGTGTTGTCGTTTTGGGGATAGTCACGGCGTTTATCGCTCAATCGACCACTAAGCAACGAGGTACTGTGTTCGACAGGCTGCTATGAACCACAAGAGCCACTGAGGCTCGGAGGAGAGGAAGCGACCCAAAGTGGAGCGGGTGGTCCCCGACCGCGGGCGCGCAAGGCTATCCTCGACGAACATGCGACATCAGGGCCAGGGAAACTGCCAGACGCACATCAGTTGCCCGTTTTCACCACAAAGCGACGAAGTCGCTGAGAAACCTTTGCTATCGATGCAGGTCAATGTGGATGTAACTCGGGCGGACCTCCGCGGATGCGAAATAGCGCGGCCCACAGGACGCCGCTCCGCTTGAGGTTGAGAAGCTCTAAGTCCACGAAGTAACTCAAAAAGCATCGAAACTACTTCGTCGCTTAGTCGCTTCGTGGTGAAAGTGGATGCTTCGCGATGCCCCGGCTTCAGCAGAGCAACTCTGATCTACATCGCACCAGCCTCTCCCATCACCATTGCGCTTCGTCAAACGGCGAGAGTGGGCCACGCACTTTGGGTTTGGGCAGGATGTTCAGCATCGCCTTCACCAAGCTGGCATCGCCGGGGGTGGAGAGGCGGATATTCAGCGGCGAGCCCTCGATCAGCGTCAGTTCGCTGGCGTGGGGTTCACGTTTGGCCGAGGCCAGTTCGTTGAACTTCTCCCTCGTGAACAGAAGCGGGGTGGCGATCTGCGTGTAATCCTTTGGCGAGGCCAGCCCGACGGGGTTGCCGCCTTCGTCCAGTTGCACCAGGCCGCTGCGCAGCGGAATGGAGAGGGCAACGGCCGGCGACTTTCTCTCAGCCGCCTTGAAGATCGCCTCAAGATCGGTGTACGCAACAGCGCAGCGCGCTGCATCATGCACTATCACATGGGTTGCGTCGGCCGAAAGTTTCTCGGCGGCGGCCGCCAGTTGATCGCCAAACTTCGCCGCCGCTCCCGAGACGGCCACGCCGGAGAATGCCAGGTGAGCGCCGTGCTTGCGCTTCACTTCCTCGAGTGCCGATTGCGGGACCACCAACTGGATCTGCTTAATCTCGTCCTTGTTGAGGAACAGCTCCACGCTGCGCAGCAGGGCCTCCCGGCCATCGATGCGGTTCAGCGAGGCTGACGCATCAGCCCCGGGGACAAACGGCGGTGCGGTCACGATAACGACACTCAGATTCGACATAACCATTCTCCCTGCTTGGCGTTGTGTATGAGGGTAGAGCCAGAGGGTGTCAAGGGCAACAGTTGGCCGGGCGCACTAACGGCGAGGCTGGTAAGATTGTCTAGACTGCCAGATGGCTTTACCGAAGGGAGTGAAAGTGCGCATCGCTGTAATTGCGGCCCTGACATGTTGTGCGGTAGCTGCGGGTGGGGTTCTGCAGCTTCGAGATGGCGAGCGCGTGGAGGGAGACCTGCGCCGTTCCACCACCGGCTGGGAAGTGACGCAGGCGGATGGCACGGTGCGCATCATTCCCGAGTCGGAGGTGGTGTCGATCCAGGCCTCCGGGTCAGCCGCGGATGCCAGCGGCAGCGCCAATGCCCGCCTTGCGAGTCTCCGGCGGGCGGTTGAGAATCTCTCTGATATCAACCAGATCCTCGAGCGCTACCAGCAGGCCATGAAGCAGCTTTCCGGCACACCCGCGGAGGCCGAGGCCCAGGCCGACATCGAGAAATGGAAGAGCTACCAGCAGAAGGGGATGGTCAAGGTTGGTGGCCGATGGCTCACTCCAGATGAGATCGCGGAGATTGAGGAAACCAACCTGCAGCGGGTGGAGCAGGCCAAGGGGTTGCTCAAGCAGAGTCGCCTGAAGGATGCGGCCGCACTGGTGGATGCGGTGCTCAAGGACGACCCGGAGAATGTCGCGGGGCTGTATCTCAAGGGGTTGATCGCCTATCGGCAGGACCAGATACCGGCTGCCCGGCGCGCCTTCGAGCAGGCGGCCGAAGTGCTGCCCAGCCATGGTGCGACACTTAACAATCTCGCCGTCGTGCAGTGGCGGCAGGGGGCTACCGGCATCGCCATGGCCAATTTCCAGCGGGCGATGACCGCCATGCCGCTTAACACGGTGATCCACGACAACGTCGCGGAAGTTCTCCACTCGCTGGGAACAGATGCCCGCGAGACGCAGCAGCTGCGCCGGTTGCAGGCGCAGTTCCAGCAGGATGAGCCGAGACTGCAGGCGAACCTGCGGGAGTCGGGATGGTATCGCTGGGGCGGAACATGGGTCACCCAGGATCAGTTGCAGGAGTTGCGGGCGCAGGAGGAGCGCATCAAGTCGGAACTGGATCGCCTGGCGGTCGATTTTGACCGCACCAAGCGCGAGGTCGAGCGAATAGATGACCTCATTCGCAGGAACAATGACCTGATGTCGCAGCTGAGCGCCGGTGCGTGGGTGAGGGATGCCCAGGGAAGGCTCGTGCGCGTGCCGGTGCCGAACCGGTATCGGGAACTGGATGATGAGAATGCCGACCTGAAGCGCCGCCGGGACCGCGAACTGGCTCGACTGGAGACCTTGCGCAAGCAGGCCCAGGAGATCCGCTCGCAACTGGCCGTTCCGCCATACACCGGGCAATTGCGGCTTCTGGATGAGCAGCTCACGCCAGTGAAGCTGAGAGATGTGGGGGGAGCAAAAGAAAAAGCCGCGGGCTGAAACGTTGCCCGCGGCCCTTTGAGTCTCGGTGAACTATCCGATAGTTACCGCAGCCCGAGGTTGCGGAGATTGCGGTAGCTGGCTGCCAGGCACTCGAACGGATCCTTG
>JAKORQ010000234.1 GCA_029777755.1 Planctomycetota bacterium | reverse complement strand
TGCACGATGGCACCATCCGCGCAGTTGGCAAGTTCCCGGAGATGCCAGCCGGGGAGGTACATGACCTGGGCGATAATGTTCTGCTGCCGGGGTTGATCAATGCCCACGCTCACCTGGAGCTGTCAGACTGCCAGCCGGGTGAAAAGCCCGCCGGTGGACTGGAGGAATGGCTGGCGCGGATGCTTTCGCGTACGCGCTTGGAGTTGGCCGAGCTGGAGAGAAAATCGCAGGCTGCCGCACGGTCAGGGGCTGAGCAATGCCTGCGCTTCGGCGTGACCATGGTGGGGGACATCAGCCGGCTATGCCATGTTACCCGGCCAGTGCTGCGCGAGATGCCGCTTCGTGTCGTGAGCTTCGGTGAGGTGGCAGGGATGGCAAAACGGCGCGCGCTGCTGGAGAAGGGCATCGAGGCCGCATCGGACAGAAGCTGCCAGACGCAGCGCTTAAGGATCGGCATATCACCGCACGCGCCATACTCGGTGGAGGTGGACGGGTATCGACGATGCGTCCAGGTTGCCCGCGAGCAGGGCACGCCACTGGCGACGCACCTGGCTGAGACTCGCAGCGAATGGGATTTTCTGCGTGATCATTCCGGCCCGCTGCGACTGCTATGGGAGCGCTGGCTGGGCTGGGATGAGCAGGTTCCGCGTTTCCCTGGCGGGCCGATCGCCCTGGCACGGGAGACCGGTCTGCTGGACCTGGAAGCGGTGCTGGCGCATGTAAACTACAACAGCGACGAGGAACTCAACTGGCTGGCCCGTGGCAGGGCATCGGTGGTGTACTGCCCGCGCACGCACGAGTTCTTCGGCCACCCTGAGCACCGATTCCGTGAGATGCTCTCACGGGGTATCAACGTGGCCGTTGGTACCGACAGTTGCGCCAGCTCGCCTGACCTGAACCTCGTCGACGACCTGCGCCTGCTGCACCGCAAGTACCCCGAGATGCCAGTGGAAACCCTGTGGCGGATGGCGACTGTCAACGGAGCCATTGCGCTATCCTGTGCCAACTCGGCCGGCACGCTAGCCCACGGAAAAGTAGCCGACATCGTGGCCTTCCCGGCAGAGGGGAAGGATCCATTGCGATCAGTCCTGGAAACCGCGGTCATCCCGTCAGGTGTCTGGGTTTCCGGGGAGAGATTTTGTTGGAACCCAGAGATTGTGTGATGTTGTGTTGGGCCGGTGGTTCGGAGCTGCGGGGGATGCATCCGACGCACGGATAGCCTGTTCCACTCAAAGTGGCGCGGACGGTCTCGGCCTGAGGGTGGCAAGGTAATCATCCAAAACGAAAAGACAGCGGAGGGAAGCTGGCGTATCGCCTGACTTCCCTCCGCCGTACATCGCGATTCTTGCGGGTTATTCTTCCTGTTGGCGGAGCTTGGCCAGGACGTTCAGGTCTTCCAGCGTGGTGATGTCGCCGCGGACTTCGCCATCGTGGGCCAGTTCCTTCAGTAGTCGCCGCATGATCTTCCCGGAGCGGGTCTTGGGCAGGGCCTCAGCGAAGCGGATCTGGTCCGGCTTGGCAATCGGTCCGATCTGCTGGCCGACCCAGTTGATTAGTTCCTTCTTCAATTCCTCGCTGGGCTTTCTCCCGGCTTCCAGGGTAACGAAGGCGGCGATGCCGGTGCCCTTGATCTCATGGGGCATGGGGACGACGGCCGCCTCGGCCACCGCGTCGTGGGCGACCAGGGCGCTTTCAATCTCGGCCGTGCCCAGGCGATGGCCGGCCACGTTGATCACGTCATCCACCCGGCCCATCAGCCAGAAGTAGCCGTCGTTGTCGCGTCGGGCGCCGTCGCCGGTGAAGTAACAGTCCTTCACTTCCGACCAGTACTGGCGAACGTAGCGGTCCGGGTCATTCAGGATGCCACGGAGCATGGATGGCCAGGGCTTGCGAACAACCAGCAGGCCGCCCTTGTTGGTGGGAAGCTCGTTGCCATCACGATCAACCACGGCCGGTTCAATGCCAAAGAAAGGCAACGTGGCGGTGCCGGGCTTGGTGGCTATGGCACCGGGCAGGGGCGAGATCATGATCGCGCCTGTCTCCGTCTGCCACCAGGTATCGACGATCGGGCAGCGGCCGTCGCCGATCACCTGTTGATACCACATCCACGCCTCGGGATTGATCGGCTCGCCGACTGTGCCCAGCAGGCGCAGCGAGGAAAGGTCGTACTTGTCGGGGATCTCCCGGCCCGCACGCATGAAGGCGCGGATGGCGGTGGGGGCGGTGTAGAGGATCGTGATCTTGTGCCGCTGGATCATCGACCAGAAGCGGCCGAAGTCAGGAAAGTTGGGGGCGCCTTCATACATGAAGACCGTGGCGCCATTGGCCAGCGGCCCGTAGACGACATAGCTGTGCCCGGTGATCCAGCCGATGTCGGCCGTGCACCAGTAGAGGTCATCTTCATGCAGGTCGAAGACGTACTTGGTGGTGATATAGGTGCCGACGAGGAAGCCGGCGGTGGAATGCATGATTCCCTTGGGCTTACCGGTGGAGCCGGATGTATAGAGGATGAACAGCAGGTCCTCCGATTCCATCGGCTCAGGCGGGCAGTCGGCCGACTGGCCCGCGATGACATCCGACCACCAGATATCGCGGCCGGCCTCCATGTTGATTTCGTTGCCGGTGTGCTTGAGGACGATGACCTTCTTAACCAGCGAGGTCTGCTTAAGGGCCTCATCGACGTTTGCCTTGAGCGGAACGATGGAGCCGCGACGGTTGCCGCCGTCGGCCGTGATCACGTAGTGGCTCCGGGCATCCTCGACGCGGTCCAGGATGGCGTGGCTGGCGAAGCCGCCGAAGATTACCGAGTGGGTGGCGCCTATACGGGCGCAGGCCAGCATGGCAACGACGGCCTCGGGAACCATGGGCATGTAGATCGTCACGCGATCGCCCCTGCGGATTCCCTGCGCTTTCAGGCCATTGGCGAAACGATTTACGGCGTCGGCAAGTTGAGAGTAGGTGATCTTCCGTACCTCGCCGGCGGAAAGATCGGACTTGACCGGCTCGCCTTCCCAGACGATAGCGACCTTGTCGCCCCGGCCAAGGGCGATCTGGCGATCCAGGCAGTTCTCGGCGACGTTGAGCTGACCGCCCTCGAACCACCTGGCATAGGGGGGATTCCACTCCAGGACCTTCGACCAGGGCTTGATCCACTTCAGCTCGGAAGCAATCCCAGCCCAGAATTGCTCGGGATTCTCGATGGATTGCTGGTAGATCCGTTTGTACTCGTCGAACGACTTGATATGCGCTGACTTGGCAAAGGTTTCCGGTGGGGGGAAGACACGATCCTCATTCAAGACCGAGTCAATACCTGCATGGCTGGTGGTGGCTGGGACGCTCGACATCTTTCGATCCTCCTGACTTGAACGAACAAGACAATCTCGCTCACCCGGTCGATATGGCCTAAGCGGCGCGATCTACACTCATGACGCGATATGCCGATTGTAGGCACCGTGCCGAAGCGATCTGGAGCGATCAGGAAATGTCCAAATGAAGGCAGGTCAGACCAGGAAGAGAGTCGACACTAAGGCAGTTTCACCCGATGTGGGGCGGGCGGTCCTCCACCTGCAGGAGGTAGGGTGATTCTCGATGCAAGCACGCAAGAGTTGGTGGAGCGACGAGCCGACAAAGGGGGATTGCAGGGTGCGAGAACGCAGCGCAATGGGCAGCACGTCCTGACGGCGCGCCTTGGGCGTTCTTGCAGGTGTCGGGATCGCAATGACCGAGTGCTGCACTTGGGAGCGGCTTGAGGACAAGCCGCTCCATTGCGCTGGAGCAGATCTAGCGTGTTCGCGATGACGTCCTGGTACTGCCCTTGGTGCTCTTGCCTGTCTGCACCGGAGGCTTGCTGGTCTTGGGGGCGGCTGACTTTCTCACGGGTTTGGCAGCGCCCGCTGTGGAGGATGCTCGGGACGCCCGCGTGGAAGAGCCGGTACTTTTCGCGGGGGCAGGCCTGGCGGCGGGCTGTGGACGGGGGGATGCCTCGATCACGCTGCCGCGGGCGGCTTCAGGGTAGCTCGTCTGCGGGTTGCGATGGGCCCGGAGGTAAACCACCACCTCCTGCAGCATGGAAAAGAAGCTTTTAAGGTCCTGTTCATGCACGCGTACGATCTGCTTGCGAAGTGCCTGCGTATCCGGGTCGCGAGTCCCCTCAGTGATCACCAGGTATCTGCGCCCGCTGGCCGCCAACTTGATCTGGGCAGCGTAGGTCTTGTTGCCGTTCTTGAAATACCTCTGGAAGAGCACCGGCCGATCCTGCCCATCTACCCCAGCCACGGATTGCCCCTTCTTCTCGGTCGGCATGCAGACACTCCTTTCCCTTGCCAGCATATACCACGCTGGAGGCCGTTTGTTTGACGCTTATTTACGGAAAGCCCGCATTACGCCGATCACCACGCCCTGGATGCGCACGCGGTTGGCTTCGATGATGCGCGGCTTCATCTCGCTGTTTGCCGGTTGCAACCGTATCTTGCTTCCCTCCTTGTAGAATCTCTTCAGAGTCGCTTCCGCCTCATCGATGAGGGCGACGACCGTTTCGCCATTGCGGGCAGTTTCGCGGCGCTCGATGACGACATAATCGCCATCGCACAGGTGATCCTCGATCATCGAGTCACCCTTGATCTTGAGGACGAACACACCGTGCCGGCTCTTGAAAATCTGCTCGAGGTCGAGCTCCTCACGGTTTTCTACCGCCAGGATCGGCGCGCCGGCCGCGATGTTGCCCAGCAGGGGGAGCTTGGTCGGCCGCTCTTCATCCGGCAGGTATTTCGGGACGATCTCCAGCGATCGGGACATGTGGGGATTTCGGCGAATCACGCCCTTGCGCTCCAGCGCCTCGATATGCTCGAAAATCGTCACCTTGCTGGTGCCGAGCTGGTCGGCCAGTTCCTGCATCGTGGGGGCCATGCCGTGCAGGTGACGGTAGTTCCGAATAGCCACAAGAACATCGAGCTGTCTGGGGGTGAGGTTCATCTGGATCCTGCTCCTGTACTTTTCCCACGCGGCGAAAGCTCCGCCGATGTTTGGTTCCTGTTTTCAGGTAACTACACCCTAACCGGCGGCAGGAGTCAAGAGTTCTGCCGGATATTTCTGGCATATTGGGGACTTGACGCTGCTCCAGTCGCCTGCCCGACTTATGAATGTCGCCGTTTGCCGGGCGCAAGGCGACGTCCGCGTGGGCGTGAGGGTTCTGTTGGCGCTGCGATCTGGTAATGCTGGCGGAGGCGCTGTGCGTCAGTACGGGGTACCGGGATGGGCCGCAGGTTTGCGTCGACGCCGGCGTGGTACATGGCGGCCGCCATCGTTCCCGGCAGGGGAATGAAGCATTGCACCTGCTGTGGCCGCCACCCGCGCGAGTTAAGCCAATCCGAAAGATAGCGCATGTCCCTGCTCGTGCAGCCGGGGAAGGCGCTAAGCAGGTAGGGGATGACATACTGCTGTTTGCCAGCAGCCCTGCACTCCTGCTCAAAGATGTCGAGAAACTGCTCGAAGACTTTCTGGCCCGGCTTGCGCATCAGCTTCAGCACCTGGTCGGAGAAGTGCTCGGGAGCAATCTTCAGTTGGCCACCAACGTAGTTGCGAACCAGCTCGCGTATGTAACGCCGGTCCTTCAGTGCCAGGTCATAGCGGACTCCTGAGGCGACACGCACATGCTTCACCTTTGGTATCTGCTTCACCTTGCGCAAGGTCTGCACCATCCGCATCTGGTCGACCACGAAGTTCGGGCAGACGGTGGGGAACATGCAGCTGCTCCGCCGGCAGGCAGAAGGATCGGCGCTGCAACGCCCGCCCCACATGTTGGCGGATGGCCCGCCCACATCCGTGATGCTGCCGTTCCACCTGGGATGACGCGTAAGCTCTTGTGCCTCTGCCAGTATCGATTTTTCCGAGCGAGAGCGGATCGTTCTGCCCTGGTGGGCGGCCAGCGTGCAGAAGGAGCAGCCACCTGCGCAGCCGCGGTGGGAGGTGATGGAGAATCTGATCATGTCGGCCGCCGGCACCGGCTCGCGGTAATGCGGATGCGGCTCGCGCGAGAACGGCAGGCTGTAGAGCAGGTCCAGTTCATCGCTTTCCAGCGGCCGGTGAGGCGTCATCACGAGGTGGCGTCCCTCGACCTGCTGAACGGCAACCTGGCGGGCCTGAAGAACATGCTGCTCCAGCATCGCCGTGTGCGTGATGAGCTGACGGGGGTCTTCCAGGATCTGCTCATGTGAAGGTAGCAGCAAGACGTCGCCGCCGGGTGTGTCTCCCATGAAGGCGCCCCCGGGGATGGTGAAAAGGTCGGGCGCCTGGCTGGCCTCCAGCTCGAGCTGCTTCATGCGGGCGTACTGCAGAATTGCACGCTCCGCCATACCGTAGAGAACGATGTCGGCCTTGGCGTCCAGCAGGATTGGCCGGCGGATGCGATCCGTCCAGAAGTCGTAATGACTCGCCCGGCGCAGCGATGCCTCGATCCCGCCCAGCGCGATTGGCAGGCCCGGGTACGCCTGCTTCACCAGGCTGGTGTAGACGATGCAGGCGCGATTGGGCCGCTTGCCGGCGACTCCTCCGGGGGTGTAGGCATCGTCGCTGCGCTTCTTGCGAAACGCAGTGTAATGGGCAACCATCGAATCCAGTGCTCCGGCCGAGATGCCCGCAAACAGCCTCGGGCGACCCATGGCGATGATGTCCTCGGTCGTCGTCCAGCGCGGCTGAGCCACCACGCCCACGCGAAACCCATGATGCAACAGCCATCGGCCAAGCAGGGCGATGCCAAAGGAGGGGTGATCGACGT
>JAKORQ010000233.1 GCA_029777755.1 Planctomycetota bacterium | reverse complement strand
GCAGATGAGGCCGGGTTGCTCGACGCAAATGGCAGGATTCCCAAGCTACGACAACTGCTCGCTTCCGACTCGCTGGCCGCCTCGATCGGTGGACTGTGCGGCGTCTCATCTGTCACCAGTTACATAGAGTCGGCTGCCGGCGTGGCCGAGGGCGCACGCACCGGGCTGCATACTGTTTTCGTTGGGCTGATGTTCCTCGCCTGCATCTTCCTTGCGCCGGTAGTGGCAATCGTTCCCCCGGCCGCTACGGCTCCGGCCCTGGTGCTGGTCGGCTTCCTCATGATCGCACACATGCGGGATGTTGACGTGAATGACTGGGAGGCCGCCATCCCGGCATTCGTCACATTCCTCACGATCCCGCTTACCTACTCAATCGCCCATGGCATTGCGTTCGGGTTCATCACGTACGTGGTCATCAAGGTATTCACGGGCAAGTTTCGCCAGGTTCACCCGATGATGTACATAGCGGCCGCCATGCTGGCCGCCTTCCTTGCTTTCGGGGAGTAAACAGAAGGAGGAGGAGTGCCTTTGATTTGCGTGGCGCGTACTGCACGATATATTACACGTGTAAGTGACGACTGCGTCGATGGACAAGCCAGTTTCAAATGGGATGTTGTGTGGTGCACTCTCTCACACGGCCTGCTCTCACGAGCAGGCTTTTTTGTTGATGCTCACGAGGGGCAGGATAGAGGAGGACCAATGATCTGCATCGCGTGCTTCTCAAATATCCTGGGGAGCTCATCTGAGCTGGGGATGGTTGAACACCTTGTCGTGTCGCGCAGGAACTCTTCGAATGTCCCGGCCGGCGTGATAGTCGTGATGATGCTTCCTCTGCCGCTGCCCACGTGAGCCCACACATGTGGGATCATCCTCGGTGCGAACAGCGAATCGCCAGGTGTGGCACGGAACCGTTCCTGTCCAACCTCGATGAGGAACTCCCCTTCAGTAACGTAGAACCACTCATCCTGTGCAAAGTGCACATGCCGCGGCGGCCCGCCCCGAAACACACCGCAGTGCTGAATCACGAACAGCTCGCCACGGGTATCCTTTGCAGAGAGCTTGATGCTCAGGGGAATGAGCCCCCAGATCATTGCGCCATCTTCAAGGTCACGACTCTTTCCTGACCGGACATACAACGCGGGAGACAAGACAGCTGCGCTTGGCATGGAAGATCCTCCCAGTAGGTATTTGGCGAGCATACGCACCTGCCACACTCCAGTCAGCCAGGCTGGACCACAACCGCCTCTACCATTCGTCCCGCATCTACAGAAGGAGGACCCCTCCAGAAACGTCTCACCTCCATCTCGGGAGGCCCCCTCATAACGGGGACGTAAATAGTTCTTTGAATACTACTTACGTCCCCGTTATTACGAACGTCCCCGTTATTACGAAGTTGTAACTACTCATTGTCCGTTTCAGACGTCAGTTAGATGGAGTAGTCGTCGACGAAGATGCGCGCGTCGCGCGGGCTGACGTGGACGATGTCGCCGACTGTCAGGTTCAGCTCCCGTCGCTGCGCGTGGGTCAGCTCCGCCTGGAGCTGCTGGCCCCGCTCGTCCGCCAGCTCCACCCTCACCACCGGACCTGCAGCCTGAATCCTCGTCACCTTAACCTTGACGCTCGGCCGGCCATTGGGGGATGGCAACAGATCGAGCTCGTGCGGCCGCACAAGCAGCCGCGCCGCCCTGGCATCTGCCAACTCCTGCCCGCCGCTATCCAGTACAAGAGAACCAAAGATCCCCCGGCCGCCCTCCACTCTCCCGTGGAACAGGTTCACCTGACCCAAGAACTTCATCACGAACTCGTTGGCCGGCTGGTGAAACACCTGGTCCGGCGTACCGATCTGCTCAATTTTCCCCTCGTTCATCACGACTATCCGATCGGCCACTTCCAGTGCCTCCTCCTGATCGTGTGTGACAAACACCGTGGTGACATGAATCTCCTCATGCAGCCGCCGCAGCCACCGCCGCAACTCCTGCCGCACCTTGGCGTCAAGCGCCCCAAACGGCTCATCCAGCAAGAGAATCCGCGGCTCCACTGCCAGCGCGCGCGCCAGGGCAACGCGCTGCCTCTGTCCGCCGGATAGCTGCGTGGGATAGCGATGCTCCAGGGACTCAAGCTGCACCAGCCGGAGCAGTTCGCGAACCTTCTCTCGTATCTGCGCCTTGCTCGGCCGGCGGCTTCGCGGGCGCACGCGCAGTCCGAACGCGACATTCTCAAAGACCGTCATATGCCGGAACAGCGCATAGTGCTGAAACACAAACCCCACCTGCCGTTCGCCAACCTCACGCCAGGTGACATCCTCATCATCGAACAGCACCGCCGCGTCGCTATCATCCGGCCGCTCAAGCCCGGCAATGATCCGCAGCAATGTTGTCTTGCCCGATCCGCTCGGGCCAAGTAGTGCGATCAGCTCTCCCCCATCGATCCTGAGCGACACGCTCTTCAGTGCGGTATAGTTTCCGAACGTCTTGCTGATATTGCGTACTTCGATGCTCATTGCCCTTCTCCTGTGATCGTCTCGTGACTCGTTCGTGACCGCCGCTGGTTCCACTCGATGAAGCTCTTGGCGGCCAGTGTCACCAGCGCCAGCAGTGCAAGGAGAGACCCGACCGCGAACGCCGCGACAAAGTTGTACTCGTTGTAGAGAACCTCCACGTGCAGCGGCATCGTGTTGGTCTGTCCGCGAATGTGGCCGGAGACAACCGACACCGCACCAAACTCTCCCATCGCCCGGGCGTTACAGAGGATCACTCCGTACAGCAGGCCCCACTTGATGTTCGGCAGAGTCACCAGCCAGAAAGTCTTCCAGCCGCTGGCTCCCAGCGAGATGGCCGCCTGCTCTTCTTCTGTCCCCTGGGCGGCCATGAGCGGAATCAGCTCGCGGGCGACGAAGGGGAACGTGACAAACATCGTCGCCAGCACGATTCCAGGAACCGCGAAGATGATTTGTATGTTGTGCTCAATCAGCCACGGCCCAAACCAGCCGTGCAGGCCGAACAGTAGAACGTAAATCAGCCCTGATATCACCGGAGACACGGCAAACGGCAGATCTATCAGCGTCGTGAGCACGCTCTTGCCGACAAACTCAAACTTGGCAATGGCCCACGACGCCACAACTCCGAACATGAGGTTCAGCGGCACCGCGATGCTTGCGACCAGCAGCGTCAGCTTGATGGCCGCCCAAGCATCCGGCTCCTGCAGCGACTCCAGATAGGCGCCCACGCCATCGCGAAGTGCCTCATAGAACACTGCCACGAGCGGCACAATGAGAAACGCCGTCAGGAACAGCAAAGCCAATACGACAAGGGCGATCTGCAGCAGCCGTCGGACCAGTCTTTCCACGCGGATCTGTCGAAACCTGGCCGCGGGCCGATCAATGGTGGTTGAGATAGTCATCGTTTATTCTCCATCCCCTCAGGCCGACTGCCCGCTGCGCACCGACAGCCAGCGCTGAAGCAGATTGATCACCAGCAGCAGCACAAATGACGCAGCCAGCATCAC
Organism: Planctomycetota bacterium; assembly: GCA_029777755.1. Lineage (GTDB taxonomy): Bacteria > Planctomycetota > Phycisphaerae > Tepidisphaerales > Tepidisphaeraceae > CAIQIQ01. The sequence goes on along the minus strand of JAKORQ010000233.1, from coordinate 1,198 downwards.
CACTGCGATGGCCGTCGCCTCCGAGTACTGGTACTGCTCCAGCTTGGTGATGATCAGCAGCGGCGTGATCTCCGTGCGCATCGGCATGTTGCCACTGATGAACACGACAGACCCGTACTCACCCAGCGCCCGGGCAAAGGCGAGGGTGAACCCGGTGAGGACGGCCGGCAGAAGTTCCGGCAGGATGACCCGCCGGAACGTCTGCCATGGCCTGGCGCCCAGGCTCGCCGCCGCCTCCTCGACCTCCCTGCTCATGTCCTCCAGCACCGGCTGAACCGTCCGCACCACGAACGGCAGGCCGATGAACGTGAGCGCCACGATGATGCCCAACGGCGTGTACGCCACTTTGATACCCAGAGGCTCCAGCCATTGGCCGATCCACCCGTTGCGGGCGTAGAGTGTTGTGAGTGCTATGCCCGCCACCGCAGTAGGCAGCGCGAAGGGAAGATCCACCATCGCATCAACGAGCTTTCGTCCAGGAAAGCGGTATCTCACGATCACCCATGCCACCAGCAGGCCAAAGACTGCATTGAGAAGCGCCGCTGCTAACGACGCACCGAAGGTCAGTCGATAGGACGCCACCACTCGGTCATCGGTGACAGTCGCCCAGAACTGTTCCCAGCTCAATTGCGCCGTCCTGGTGACTATGGCCGACAACGGCAGCAGGACTATCAGCCCCAGATAAAGCAGCGCATACCCGAGACTCAGGCCAAACCCCGGCAGCACGCTGTACTTGCGCAATCGCCGCGGAATCTGGATGATGTTCAACATGGGGTTCCTCTCTCGCTCGGCAGGATCTACGTCAGGCTGGATACCTCTGGTGTAGCACTACAGGGAAAGTATGAACTGCGCTCGAACCACGACCTGGTCATCATCGTCAGCAACGATGCCTAATCCCGTCTGGTTGGTGGGAAACCCGTTTGGCAGGTACACGGCATCGACAGTGATCTTGGCCGAGTTCTTGTAGGATCCCTTGGGCCCAAGGTAGTAGTTCACTCCCGCCACAATCTCCGGGAAGGTGTCTTCGCCAGACACTTTGTTATCAAAGAAGATCACGCCATACCGGCCGAAGACTTCCCAGGATGGGCTGAGGAGATAGCCGGCCTGCAGAAGCATGCCGTAGTCGGTAATGTCGTTGTCATCTCCAGCTTCAGCGAATCGGCCGTACACTGCACCGAACGCACCCAGGCCCCAGGTG
>JAKORQ010000232.1 GCA_029777755.1 Planctomycetota bacterium | reverse complement strand
CAAAGTTAGCCCTAAATTCGTGCTGTCCGTTTTTCGGAGATTGATATGCCTGAATCCGGTTCTGATCCATTGTTCCAGGGGTTTGTGCTCATGGTGGTAGGGATGGCGATGGTGTTTGCCTTCCTGACGCTGATGGTGTTCGCCATCCAGCTTGCGGCGAAGGTGATCGCCCGCTTTGCCCCGGCGCCGGCCCCGGCCATCCCGCCGGTGGAACATTCATCTGTCGATAACAACGTTCGCGTGGCGGTCATGCTGGCCGCCGTTCGCCACTCTCAGAAAGCGAAGGTCTAGCGTATGGCCAAGAAGCAAATTCACGTGATGTGCACGGCGTTTCGTGACGGCTTTCAGTCTGTCTACGGCGCTCGCGTTCTAACTAAGGATTTCATGCCGGCGGTGGCCGCGGCCCGCGCTGCGGGCATCACCCACATGGAGTGTGGCGGCGGTGCGCGTTTCCAGTCGCTGTTCTTCTACTGCAACGAGAACGCCTTCGACATGATGGATACCTTCCGTGAGACCGCAGGGCCGGATGCCGACCTTCAGACCCTCGCGCGTGGCATCAGCGTGGTGGCTCTCGACTCCCAGCCGCGCGACATGATTCGCCTGCACGCCCAGATGTTCAAGAAGCACGGCGTCACCACTATCCGCAACTTCGACGCTCTCAATGACGTCGGCAACCTGATCTTCTCGGGTCAGTGCATCAAGGAAGCGGGACTCAAGCATGAGGTGGTTGTGTCGTGCATGGAGTTGCCTCCCGGCTGCACCGGCGCCCACGATCCTGAGTTCTACGAAATGACGCTGAGGAAGATCCTCGATGCGGACATCCCGTTTGACTCGGTCTGCTTCAAGGATGCCTCCGGCACGCTTGTTCCCTCCAAGGTCTACGAGACGATCCGCCGGGCCCGCAAAATGCTGCCTGAGGGCACCCGCATCGCCTTCCATTCGCACGACACGGCCGGCACCTGCGTGATCGCATACAAGGCCGCCATTGACGCCGGCGCTGACCAGGTTGACCTGTCTCTGGCACCATGCTCCGGCGGCACCTGCCAGCCGGACGTCGTTACCATGTGGCATGCCCTGCGCGGAACCGAATATGAGCTGGATGTCGACATTGAGAAGGTTCGCGAGGCCGAGGATGTCTTCAAGGAGTGCATGAAGGACTACTTCGTGCCGCCGGAGGCCCTTGCGGTCGAGCCGATGATCCCCTGGGCCCCCATGCCCGGCGGCGCGCTCACTGCCAACACGCAGATGATGCGCGACAACAACATCATGCACAAATACCAGGAGTGCATCGCCGCCATGGGCGAGGTGGTTCGCGTGGGCGGATTCGGCACCTCAGTCACCCCGGTGTCGCAGTTCTACTTCCAGCAGGCTTTCAACAACGTCATGTTCGGCAAGTGGAAGAAGATCGCCGAGGGTTACGGCAAGATGGTCCTCGGATACTTCGGCAAGACGCCGGTTCCGCCGGACCCGGAGATCGTGAAGATCGCCTCCGAGCAGCTCAAGCTGCCTCCCACCACGGAGAATCCGATGGATGTGGACGATCGCGATCCCAAGAAGGGCATCGCTGCCGCCACGAAGAAGCTTCAGGAAGCGGGTCTTCCCGTCACCGACGAGAACATCTTCATCGTCGGCGCCTGCGGCGATAAGGGCATCACCTTCCTCAACGGAGAGGCCAAGGTCAACGGCATCCGCAAGGTCGAGCCGAAGAAGCCGGCCGCCAAGGTCGAGACCAAGCCCAGTGGCCCGGCCAGCTACCAGGTCAAGATCGAGGGCAAGCTCTACAGCGTGACCATCGACGGGACCAAGGCGCTGATCGACGGCAAGGAATATGACTTTGACATCAAGGAGGGGACTCTCACCCCGGCGCCGGCCGCGGCTGCGGCTCCCTCCACCACGGCAGCAACCGTGTTGACTGCGCCGATGCCCGGCGTCGTACTGCGAGTCAACAAGAGCTCGGGCTCAACGGTGAAGCAGGGCGAAGCCGTCCTCACGCTGGAAGCGATGAAGATGGAAGTCGAAGTTTCCGCGCCGGCTGACGGCGTGGTGACGATCAACGTCAAGAAGGGCGACCAGGTCGCCACCGGCGATGCTCTCGCCACCATTGGATGAGAAGGAGCCCTGAGCAATGAATCTGACTGAGTCGCTAAATACTCTCTGGAGTTCCACGGGGCTCTATTCCTTCTTCACCGCGCCGTTCATGGGCGGCGGGTGGGGAAATGCCATCATGATCGTGGTGAGCCTGGTGCTGCTGTACCTGGCGATCAAGAAGGGTTTTGAGCCTCTGCTGCTGATCCCGATTGGCTTTGGCGGGCTGCTGGCGAACATTCCCATCGCCGGAATCTCGGCCGAGGGCGGGTTCCTGCACATCATCTACAGCTTTGGCGTGCAGACGGGCCTGTTCCCGCTGCTGATCTTCATCGGCGTGGGCGCCATGACTGACTTCGGCCCGATGATCGCCAACCCCAAGACCGCGCTGCTGGGCGGCGCGGCCCAGTTTGGCATCTTCGGCACGCTGATGGGTGCGCTCCTGCTGACGAAGTACCTGGGCGCGGGATTCAGCATCCAGGATGCCGCATCAATCGGCATCATCGGCGGGGCCGACGGTCCGACGGCAATCTTCCTGACCAGCAAGCTTTCGCCTGATCTGCTGGGGGCGATCGCCGTGGCGGCATACAGCTACATGGCGCTGGTGCCGATCATCCAGCCGCCGATCATGCGTGCCCTTACCACGTCCGCTGAGCGGCAGATCGAGATGAAGCAGCTTCGCCCGGTCAGCAAGACCGAGAAGATCATCTTCCCGCTCCTGCTGCTGCTGCTTTGCGTGCTTCTTCTGCCCGATGCGACTCCGCTTATCGGCGCGATCGCCCTGGGCAACCTGTTCAAGGAGTGCGGCGTGGTCGATCGTCTTTCCAAGACGGCCCAGAACGAGCTGATCAACATTGTGACGATCATGCTGGGTCTGTCGGTGGGATCCAAGCTGGCTGCCGAGCAGTTCCTGCAGCCTCGCACGCTGCTGATCATCGTGCTGGGGCTGACAGCATTCTGCGTTGGCACCGCTGCAGGCGTGATCATGGCGAAGATCATGAACAAGCTCTCGCGCGACCCGATCAATCCGCTGATCGGGTCGGCCGGCGTGTCGGCGGTGCCGATGGCGGCGCGTGTCTCCAACACGGTTGGCCAGCAGTACAACCGCCAGAACTACCTGCTGATGCACGCCATGGGCCCCAACGTATCGGGCGTGATCGGCTCGGCTGTGGCGGCCGGCGTCCTGTTGGCATTGCTCAAGTAAGGGCGTTGAAGCTCAAGAAATGAAAGGTGCCGACGTGAAAGACTCGCGTCGGCGCCTTTGTTTGTGCGCTGGGGAAGTTCCGCCCATTGAAGCACAAAGGAAGTAACAAGAGCGACGAAGCTACTGAGCGACGCAGCGACGAAGGGAACATGTGGGGTGTGAAAACGCGGCGAAATGGGCAGGACGTCGTGACAGGTGTGCGGTGGGCCGTTTCCACAGACGTTGCGTGATCATTGAGCATTTGCGCACCAGGACGACTCTCGATGCCTATCAATGTGCATCCAGTGGGCAGACTTCCGCCGATCCGAAGTCTCTGGGCGCAGGTAGCGCCACGTTCAGTAGAGCAGTTTTAGCGGCCAAAGCCCCTGTCGGCGATCTCAACCGCCTTGAGCATGGCGCGGGCCTTGTTCATGGTTTCCTCGTATTCGTTCGCGGGGATGGAGTCGGCCACCACGCCGGCTCCCGCCTGCACATCGAACACGCCATCCTTCCACACTATCGTTCGCAAGGCAATGCAGGTATCCATGTTGCCGGCAAAATCGACATAGCCGACCGCGCCGCCGTACGGCCCGCGGCGGGTGGGCTCCAGCTCGTCGATGATCTGCATGGCCCGGATCTTGGGCGCACCTGACACCGTGCCCACCGGCAGGGAGACTCGCAGGGCGTCCAGTGCGGTGTACTGATCCTCGAGAGTGCCGGTCACGTTGGTGGTTATGTGCATGACGTGGCTGTAGCGCTCCACGCTCATCACATCGCTGATGGTGACCGACCCGGGGCGGGAGACTCGCCCGATATCGTTGCGATGCAGATCCACCAGCATGATGTGCTCGGCGCGCTCCTTCGGGTCGGCCAGAAGCTCCTTCTCCAGCGCCGCATCTTCCGCATCATCCTGACCGCGCCGGCGAGTGCCGGCCAGCGGGCGAGTGGTGATCTGTCGATTCTGCACCCGGCAGAGAATCTCCGGGCTGGCGCCGATCAGCGTGCAGCCGGGGGTTTTGAGGTAGAACATGAACGGCGAAGGGTTGATCACACGCAGCGCGCGGTACACGTCAAATGGATTGGCCGAACTGCGAACCCGCAACCGCTGCGATGGCACGAACTGGAATATGTCGCCGGCCTTGATGTACTCCTTGCCGGCCACGACGGCCGCCTCAAACTGCTCGCGGGTGAAGTTGCTCTCGTAGGCGAGGGTAAGCTCGCCTCTCCAGTCGATCTCCCCCAGCTCCGGCCGTCCCGGCCGCTGCAGCGACTGCACGATGGAATCGATGCGCCTCTTGGCGTCGGCATACGCCTCAGCCAATCCGGCATGGGCATTCACGTCGGCATTGGCGATGATCTTTATCGTCTTGTCCACGTGGTCGAAGATGACCAGCTCGCCATACAGGCCAAACAGCAGATCCGGCAGGTTGCGATCGTCGACTGGTGGTGCGTTGAGCTTCTCCGGCTCGTAATAGCGGACCGTGTCATACCCTGCGAAACCAACCAGCCCGCCGGTGAAGGCGGGAAGCTGCGGGTCAGCGTGATACTTCAGACGCGGCAGCATGTCCTGGAGGTCGGCCAGCGGGTCGGCCGTGGCAAACTCGCGCGACATCCCGGTGCGGAAGTCGTGGATACGTGCCTGTCCATGGGCGACCTGGTAGACCACGGTGGGGCTGGTGGCGATGAAGGAATAGCGGGCGATCTTTTCGCCGCCTACCACGCTCTCCAGCAGGAAGGCATGGTCAGATTGCCGCGCCAGCAGCTCGAACGCCGAGACGGGCGTATGGTGGTCGGCCATCATCTGCCGATAGACGGGGATGAGCTTGGCATCCTTTGACGCCCTCTCGAAAGCGGGAAAGTCCGGGAAGTATCGTGCCATGGGGTGAATTGTAGTGGCCGTGGATGAAGTTTGTAGAGGCGCATGTACGGCTTGTATCTCTACCGTAGATCGGCCGCTTCTCGTACTATGGGCCGGCTATGCAGACTATCCCGACGCAACTTAGTGCCGCATTCCGCAAAGCAATAAATGAGGCGTTCGGCGTCGATGCCGATCCGCTGGTTGGGCAGGCCCAGAACCCACAGTTTGGCGACTACCAGGCCAACTGCGCCATGGGGCTGGCCAAGCAGCTATCCGCCGCCGGTAACAAGACCAATCCCCGCGCCGTTGCCCAGGCGATAGTCGAGAAGCTGGACCTGAAGGAGATGGCGACTACCGAGATTGCCGGCCCGGGGTTCATCAACGTCAAGCTCAATCCCGCGTGGCTGGCATGCCAGCTCCAGCAGGTTCGCTCCGATGCGCGGCTTGGTGTGCCGAGCGTCGAGCAGAAGGAGCGGGTGGTGATCGACTACTCCTCGCCCAACGTCGCCAAGCAGATGCACGTGGGGCATTTGCGGCCCACGAACATTGGCGATGCCATCAGCCGCATCGTGGAGTTCCAGGGGCATGAGGTGATCCGCCAGAATCACCTTGGCGACTGGGGAACACAGTTTGGCATGCTCCTGCGCTACCTTGAGGAAGTCGAAGGCTCCGGTGAGGCCCAGGTGGCCGACCTGGAGGGCTTCTATCGCGCCGCCAAGAAGCGGTTCGACGAGGATGCGAAATTCGCTGATGAGGCACGCGCCTGGGTGGTGAAGTTGCAGGGCGGCGATGCCCGCGCCCGCGAGCTCTGGACAAAGATCATGAACCAGAGCCGCTCGCACTTTGAGCAGATCTATCGCCGCATGAACATAAAGCTCAGTCGCGCGAACGAGCGCGGCGAGAGCTTCTATAACCAGTTCCTGCCTGATGTCGTTCGCGAGCTGAAGGAGAAGGGGGTCGCGGAGGAGTCCGAAGGGGCGATCGTTGTCTGGGTGAAGGGGTTTGAAGCGCCGCTGATTATCCAGAAGTCCGGTGGCGGATTCGGATACGCCACTACCGACCTGGCCGCACTGCGCTTCCGCTCGCGTGAGCTGGGCGCCACGCGAATCATCGTGGTGACTGATGCCCGTCAGTCGCAGCATTTCCGCATGTTCACCGATGCGGCCAGGCGCGCCGGCTGGCTGGAGGGCGTTGAGTTCAACCACATCATGTTCGGCATGATCCTCGGCGAGGATGGAACGCCACTGAAGACACGCTCGGGTGAGACTGTGAAGCTCGTCGATGTGCTGGATGAGGCCGAGAGCCGGGCACTGGAGATGGTGAAGCAGAAACTGGCCGACCGCGGCGAACAGATGAGCGAGCAGGAGCAGAAGCAGATCGCCGCGGCTGTCGGGATCGGTGCGGTCAAGTATTTCGACCTCAATCGCGACCCGATAGGCAACTACGTATTCGACTGGGCCAAGATGCTTTCACTGGAGGGCAACACCGCGCCGTATCTCCAGTATGCCTATGCACGCATCCGCTCGATCTTCCGCAAGGCAGGGCAGGAGGCTTCGGCCGATGCCGCCATCGTCCTGGAGCACCCGGCCGAGGTGGCGCTTGCCAAGCACATACTCCGGCTGGGCGAAGTGATCGGCCTGATGGTGCGCGAGCTCAAGCCGCATTATCTCTGCACGTATCTTTATGAACTGTCCACGCGGTTCAGCGGCTTTTACGAGAACTGTCCAGTGCTGCAAAGCGAGGCGCAGGTGCGCGCCAGCCGCCTGGCCTTGTGCGACCTGACCGCACGGACGTTGGCGCTCGGCCTGGATCTGCTGGGTATCGAGCATCCCGAGAGGATGTAGCCCAAGGAAAATTCATCTCACAAGCGGCCCGCGGAACTGGTCCGGCCATTGCCCGGTCACTTTGCGAAACTGCTTGGAGAAGGTGAACGGATCGGGGTATCCCAGCATGTACGCCACTTCCTTGTTGGAAAGGTGGTGCTGCCGGATCAGTGCGCGGGCCCGATCGATCCGCCGGCGAATGCGATATTCGCCGGGCGAGATGCCGGTGCGCTGGCGAAAGATCTTTCTGAATCTCTCGTAGCTGATGCCCAGTGTGGCGGCGATCGACTTGATATCGATCCGCGTTTCCAGGTTCTGCGAGAGCAGCATGCAGGCCTGATCCACCATCTGCTGCCGGCGGTCAGGACGAAACTGCTTGCGGTGCAACTGGTTCGCCTCGTCGATCAGCGCATGTACCTCCAGCAGCAGCGTTGGCAGGGCGTGGTCGGGAAGCATCTGTAGTTGCTTGAGGATGCGGTCGAAGCGATCCACCAGCGACTGCTCAACACCCGGCTTGAGTATGCTGGTGTTGGCGTCCAGCACGCCCAGCCGCATCAACTGGTCTCCAAAAGCGCCATCGAAGGAGACATATGCCTCTGCCCATCTGCCATCAGGGTCATGCTGGATGCCATGCCGCTTCCCGGCCGGCATCACGACCATGTCGCCCGCTGAGATGCGATGGTCGACGTTGTTCCAGTCGCTGAACGTCGCCTCCCCGCGCAGCACGTATACCAACACCATGATGTCAGGCATGATGCGGTCGACATATCCGCCGCGCGTGGTGGGCTTGAGCATGAAGCCACACCCGCGCACCGGTGCGGGCTGTCCGTTGTAGGTGCGATATGCAGACTCATCGCGCAAGCGAACAGCGGATTCGGACGGCCTGGCCATGTGACCAATTATGACATGCCTTTGACCACTAAGGCAATGGAAGCCGCATGGCGCTGCCAGCTACGCTACCTGCCTTATGGAGTCAGCCGCCTGGCTGCAAGAGTGACGATAGTTGGCAAGAAGGACCACATCATGAAACTTAACTGGGGCATTATCGGGGCAGGTGCAATCGCCAAGGCATTCGCCGTTGGCGCGAAGATGAGCAGCAAGGCCAATCTCGCGGCCGTTGCCAGTCGCGACCTGGAGAAGGCGAAGAAGTTCGCGGCCGAATACGGCGTCCCGACCGCTTACGGCAGTTACGAGGAGTTGCTTAAGGACAAGAACATCGACGCGGTGTACGTCTGCACGCCGCATCCCATGCACGCGGAGTGGTCGATCGCAGCTCTGGAAGTGGGCAAGCATGTCCTGTGCGAAAAGCCGTTCGCCCTCAACTACTACGAGGCGATGAAGGTCATCGAGACGGCTCGCGAAAAGGGCCTCATGGTGGCCGAGGCGTTCATGTATCGCTGCCATCCGCAGACAGCGAAGCTCGTTGAGCTGATCCGGAGCCGCGCCATTGGCGAGGTACGCGTCATCCAGGCGGCCTTCAGCTTCCATGCCCAGTTCAACCCAGAGGGGCGGCTGTTCAAGAACGAACTGGCTGGCGGCGGCATCATGGATGTCGGCTGCTATCCGGTCTCGATCTCTCGCCTGATCGCCGGCGTGGCGCAGGGCAAGGAGTTCGCGGATGCCATCGAGGTGAAGGGTACCGCACGTCTGGCACCCACCGGCGTGGATAGCTGGGCAGTGGGCACGATGAAGTTCCCCGGCGGGATCCTCGCGCAGGTCGCCACTGGCGTGGAGGTGAACCAGGAGAACAGCGTGCGCATCTATGGCTCTGAAGGCCGCATCATTGTTCCCAATGCCTGGGTGGCCAATCGCCAGGCCGCCGACCAGGGCAAGATCATCCTGCACAAGAATGGCGAGACCGCCGAGGAGATCATCATCCAGGCCGATCGCACGAGCTTCAGCTACGAACTTGATTTCTTTGCCGACGCCATTGAGAACGGCAGCCTCACGCCGGCCCACCCGGCCATGAGCAACGACGATACCCTCGGCAACATGAGGGCCCTGGACGCCTGGCGCCAGGCCGCCGGGGTGGTCTACAAGCAGGAACTGCCGGAGAACTTTACCTATACCGTCAGCCGCAAGCCGCTGGCGCGCCGATCCGACGCAAAGATGATCTACGGGCAGATGCCCGGAGTGGACAAGCCCATCTCCCGGCTTGTCATGGGCGTGGATAACCAGCACACCATGCCACACGCGGCCGTGATGTTTGATGACTGGTTCGAGCGCGGCGGCAACACCTTCGACACCGCCCACATCTACGGCGGCGGCATGTGCGAGAAGATGCTCGGCTGGTGGCTGAAGAACCGCGGCGTCCGCAAGGAATGCGTGGTCATCGGCAAGGGCGCCCATACCCCCCATTGCGATCCGAAGAGCATCACGCAGCAGCTCCTGATCACCCTGGACCGTCTCCAGACGGACCATCTCGACATCTACATCATGCACCGCGACAACCTGGAGATCCCGGTGGGTGAGTTTGTCGATGTTCTCAACGAGCATGTGGCCGCGGGACGCATCAAGGTGTTCGGCGGCAGCAACTGGACGCTGAAGCGTGTCGATGAGGCCAACGAGTACGCCCGCAAGAATGGCAAGCAGGGTTTTGGCCTGGTGAGCAACAACTTCAGCCTGGCTCGCATGGTCGATCCGGTCTGGTCCGGTTGCATCCAGTCCGCCGATCGCGAGTCGCGACAGTGGTTCCAGGATCGCGGCCTGCCGCTGTTTGCCTGGAGCAGCCAGGCACGCGGCTTCTTCCTCGACGGCCGGGCTGCCCCGGACAAGAAGGATGACGCCGAGCTGGTGCGCTGCTGGT